>JACIYF010000055.1 GCA_014360065.1 Clostridia bacterium
GGCATATTACCAACTCCGTTTCCCGCCGCCAGTCAGCCTGGCTAAAGCTATAGATTATCTAGGCAACCCCCTCAACATTTTATTCCATTATTTAAGTCATGGCAAATTGAAGCACCACCTACAAATTTTCCCCGTATTAGCCTGGTTTTAGCTTCGAATCCTAAAATCAAAGGCAACCAAACCGCTGGGAGGTCAACATCGATGAACTGGGATAGCGTAGAACGATTTATCACCAAATTAATTAACAAAAGATACGCTGTTCCTGCTCTTATCCTTGGAGTAGTAGTCCTGATCTTGGGAGCCCTTACCTTCCGGCAGCCGCCCGGCAAGCCCTTAGCCCCACCCAGCCCTGAGTTGATTGGCTTTTATGAAAAAGGTTTTGGCACCACCGATCCCGGTTGGCCATCCCTTCAATCCCACTATCGGTATTTTGGCACGGTGTGTCCCTTCTGGTATTCTCTGCACGCCTCCGGGGATATCGAAACCATTCGCTTGGAACCACACGTCCGCGATTTCTTGATGAGCCAAAAGGGGCTTAAGGTTATCCCCTTGATTAATAACGCCGATGGTAACGACAAGATGTTAACCGATCCAGAGGTACGAAAAAGGGCAATCAAAAATATAACTGACTTGGTGGTAAACAACAAATACCATGGCATCAATATAGACTTTCAGGGCATCCCCGCTAAGGACAAGGATAATTATACCGCCTTTGTAAAGGAGCTGGCCGCCAGCCTTCATCCCAAAGGAAAAATGGTAACCTTGTCAGTATTTCCCAAGGTGGATGTGTCCCATGACGTCAGCGGGGCTTTCGATTACAAGGCTTTGGCCCAGTATGTCGACTGGATGGCCATGATGACCTATGACAATCACTCCGAGACTAGTGGCCCCGGTTCCGTAGCCCCCATCGATTGGGTAGAGCGCAACATTAAGTACGCGCTCTCCCAAGGGGTGCCAAGGGAGAAGCTGGTGATGACCGTGGCCTCCTACGGCTACGACTGGCCAGTGGGCAAGGGCAAAGCTATCAATGCCGGGATCAAAGACTTGCATGAACGAGCCCGAGAGCGGGGCGCCAGCATAAGATGGGATGACAGTAGTCAATCCTCCTTCTTTCGCTATACTGCCAATGATGGAAGCAAGCGAGAAGTATGGTTCGAAGACGGAAAGGCAGCTGCTGCCAAGGCTGCCCTGGCAAGAAAATATGGACTACGAGGTGTAGCAGTCTGGCGCCTGGGATTTGAAGATCCAGCGTACTTCCACACTGTGGTTGAAAGACTGAGGAGCTAAGAAGAGTTCCGCCCCTCCATTCGCTTGGAGCCAGCAACTTTAAGTTGCCGGCACCAACTAGGCCCAACCGTGAAGCTACCATCGTATCTAGCCTGAACCGGGTGAGAATCTCCAGCCGGCGAAAGCCTACCAAGAGCTTGACATTTGTACTAAGACAAAGTACAATTTAAGTACGTTGTATTAATACAATTTAAGATAGCCTTAGGCGTAGGAGCGTAAACCATGGTCTGGTTTCGGATCGACCCGGACAAAAACGTTCCTCTCTACCAACAAGTAACCCAGGAGATCAAGAAAGCTATTCGGTCTGGGGCTTTGGAGCCGGGTGAACGGCTTCCAACGGTGCGGCAGCTAGCCTCAGAGCTAGCTATTAACCCCAATACTGTGGCCCGGGCCTATTTGGAGCTGGAAAGGGACGGCTGGATCACTACCGCCCGCGGGGCAGGAACCTTCGTAACCACCAGCAAAAATAGCCAACCCATCTCAGAGGAGCCCTCCGGCCAGCCACTGCAAAACCTGCGCCTCCTCTTGCGACAAGCTGCGATCTTGGCCCAACAACTGGGGGTAAGTCAAGAACTGGCTATTGCCATCTTGCGGGAGGAATGGAAAAATGAACGCCGTTGAGATCAAGGGGTTGAGCAAGATCTTCCGGATCCGGCACCGGGAGGTCGTAGCAGTAGATGGGATTAATCTGGAGGTGCCGGCCGGTTCCGTGTTGGGGTTACTCGGCCCCAACGGCGCCGGTAAGACAACCACGTTGAAAATGCTGCTCGGCCTTACCCGACCTACCCGGGGCGAGGTTTGGGTATTAGGGAAGAATGTACTAACAGAAGGGGCCAGGTTCAAAGAAAGGATCGGCTACGTAGCTGAAAATCCAGCATTCTATCCGGCCATGACCGCCAAGCACCTAGCCGAATTCAACCGCCAGCTTTATCCCAACTGGGATCAGCAAGCGTTCCTAGCTCGCGCCTCCCAGCTCGACCTTCCTCTAGAGACCCCCTCAGCTAAACTCTCCAAGGGGCAAAGGGCCATTCTGGCCCTAGTGCTGGCCCTGGCCCAAAGGCCAGACCTGCTTATTCTAGATGAGCCCACCGCCGGCTTTGACCCGGTAGCCCGCCGCCAATTCTTGAGCATTTTGATGGAAGAAGTCGCCGACCGGGGATGCACGGTAATCCTTTCTTCCCATGACATTGATGAAGTTGAACGAGCCGCAGAGTCAGTAGCTATAATGGTAGCTGGGAAGATCCCGGTAACCAAGACCATCGAGGAATTGCGAGCCAGCGAGAAAAAGGTGCGGGTAGCCTTTCAATCTGAACCCCCGGCGGAACTCCTTCGCCACCCATGCATTCGCAGCATTGAGCAGGAAGGCCGACGCTATGTATTCACCGTCTCGGGAGAGCTGGAAGATTTCTTGGAAAAACTAGCCACAGTGCCCCAGTTTGCCATGGAAGTAGTGGACCTAAACCTGGAAGAGATCTTTCTTGGGTATGCCAACGCTCCCAGGCGCTCGAAGGAGAGTGAGTGAAATGCGGAACCGGTTTTGGGCCCTGACCAAGAAGGAGTTTTCCTCAGCTTGGCTAAAAGGACTGATCTGTCTGGCCATAGCTCTGGTTACCGGTATAACCTTACCCTATGCCTTTCACTGGTTAGGCGGGTTGTACTTGCCCAGCCAACTACCCGGTAGCCTCCGTCAGGCCTTGGATGCCCAGCTCCAAAACTACACTCTCTTCCTTTGGAGCAATTGGTACGGGAAAAACTTGCTCCAGTATATGCTGGTATTTGCCTTAATCTTTGGTGCTCCGAGCCTAGCGTCCGAGGCCGCCACCGGTAGCATTGGCTATACCCTGTCCAGGCCATTTAGCCGCAAACAGGTCCTGGGCGCCAAATTCTTGGCCAGCGGGGCTTGGCTGAGTTTGATTGCCGTCATTTCCACGTTGGGCTTGGGAGTTGCTACCTGGCTTTATCACCAACCAGTTGGGTGGGGACTCATCCTCCGAGGCTTGCCAGGTACCCTGGCCGGGACGTTACTAGCCTTGGCCATCAGCTTTGCTTTCTCGGCTGTAGTCGATGATTCCATCAAAGCAGCAATATTTAGCCTGGCGGTCCTGGCTGCTTTGGGCTGGCCCGCCTTCGTGCCCGGCTGGGCTCGGTTTTCTTACCTCACTTATATGGCAGCTGCCGGCCCGTTTGCAGTCCCGCTTTGGGTATGGTGGGGCACAGGAGCAGTGGCCGCCAGCGTAGTACTGCTCTACCTTTTGGCTCTCAAGCTGTTTGTAGGTAGAGACTACTAAGGTAAACCGGCCAACCCACTTGTCTAATAAAAAGTCGGGGACTAGATAAGACAGGAGGAGTGGTACCCATGCTACTGACAACCAGCGATTTACGCACCGAATACCAAGTATTAGGGCTAGTAAAGGGCTCATCCATGCGGGCCGTCCATTTAGGTAAGGACATCCTGGCGGCCCTACGAAAGCTGGTGGGAGGAAACGTAACCGAGTACGCCCAATTGCTAGAGGATGCCCGCAACGAGGCCCTTGCGAAAATGATCCAGGAGGCAGAATCTCTGGGAGCCAACGCTATTATCTGCATCCGCTTCGCCACCAGCACCATCACCACCGGGGCAGCAGAAATGATCGCTTACGGTACGGCAGTAAAGATCTGACCGACCCTAGGGTTGGGTGCTGCCATCACCCGCCTGGGAGCGTAAGGCCAGAGCTATGAGCCCCCAGAGGCCAATTAACCCGAAAATGACCATGACCAGTTCCATAAGCCATAGGTGGCCCAAAGAAGTGTTTAGCCCAAAGAATAGCCGGCCCCAGGCGGAAACGCCATAGACAATGGTCTTATATAGTAGCGAGGCCCAAAACCAGCGCAGCTGTCCTAATTGAGCTGCAACAAAAACCAAAACCACTCCCAAAGCATGGATGGGCATGAGGGCAGCCCGTTCCACTATGGGGGCTGTCGCCCACAGCCAAGCATGGTTCCAAACTGCAAAGCCAGCCTGGACATCTGGAGGAGCTAACCTAGTCAGCACCAGAATGACCGTAAGCAAGCCGGATATACCTAAGAACAAGGCCTCGGTGGCCCCAAAGCCTACCCCGAGGCCAACGGCTTGGCTATATTCTGCTTCGCGCCATAAACGCCACACTCGCATGGCTAGATAAGCCAAAAGATAAGCTAGTAGGCATTCAAGTATCGCAGTGCTCAGGCCTACGTAGGCAACAAAGGCACCTTTCTGGGCAGCAGGCGGGAGATGAAAATACAGCAATCGAGAAACCAAAAGGTTCATGAAGTAACCCCAGAAGGTTTTAAGGATAATGGCCAGCAACCATATCAGGGCCCCCCAACCCAAAATCCCCCAGGTAGCACCTAACCTTTTGGCGTACCAGATGGCCGCTACCCCTACCAAAATCATGCCGATACCGCCCAAGAGAAAAATAGGATTGGGACTGGCCACGTTTTTCCTCCCTGCTATTTGAACCTCACCATTAATATGGTTACAACCTGCCTGATTATACCACGGAAACCAGCACTGTGATAGGTTTGGCAGAATTTTTCTAAAGGAAATAAACTAAAACCGTCCAATACCTCTTGTAGGTTATCGTGCTCCCCTGCTAGCTTCCACCTTGTTTCCAACCCTCGTACATACCGACCAGCTTACATACAGCAATAGTCTTACTTCCATTGAAAGGAGAGGGTTTGGGAGCCATGATTAATTTCAGCCGCAGGCGGCGCCGTCTTTTTCTGCTAATCGGAGCCCCGACTTTAATTCTAGCCCTTATTTTGCCTCTAGCAGCATTTGCCTTAAACTACCAAGTAGCTCCTGGGGACAGCTTATGGAAAATTTCCCAACGCTTTAAGGTCAGCACCAACACTCTAAAACAGGTCAATAACCTCTCCGGGGATACCATTTATCCCGGACAAGTCCTTTACGTCCCCGACCAAGGATCTGGATCCCCCAATTATGCACCCCTAAGGCAGCAATTGGAGGATTTCGTCTCCCAACGAAAGGCCACCTACGGTATATACTTCAAGGATCTCATTAGCGGCAAGACCGTGGAAATCAACGCTTATACACCCATCCCAGCGGCCAGCACCGTCAAACTGCCTACGGTACTCTACCTAAACACTCTGGCAGCCCAAGGCAAAATCGACTGGCAAACCAAGCTGGCCTATCAAAGCCAGACTGATTACCAGGGAGGCAGCGGCATAATCCAGTTCGGGGCCAGAGAAGGTGATAAGTATACCCTGCGCACCCTGGCTACCATGGCTATTACCACCAGTGACAATATTGCTTACCGAATGTTAGTCCGATATCTGGGCCAGGACAGCATAGCCAATTATATGCGCAATCTGGGAGCCTGGACCGTATTTCCTGACGGGAAAAACCTCACCACAGCCAGGGATATGGGTGTATATTTGCAGGCAGTGCTGGACCTAAATCGCCAATACCCAGCAGTAGGCCGGCGGCTCATCGATGACATGGCCAATGGTATCTACAACGAGGCCCTGCCCCTCTACCTGCCCGATTCTGTGACCGTAGCTCATAAAGAAGGCTTCATCTGGGGCGTATGTAACGACGTGGGCATCGTCTATGGGTCCAGGCCGTATATAATAGCCGTCTTATCCCAAGGGCAAGATAATCCCGACCAGGGCTTCGCTGATATCGCCGAGATCAATCGCATGATCTACGATTACCAGGAACAACTAGCCCGGTAACTACGATCAACAGCCAAGATCAGGAACTTAAAGCACTTCGGGGTTGACCAAGTTGGCCGGACGTTCACCCTTAAGTCCGGCCAACAGGTTCTTAGCCGCCGTAATTGCCATCTTGGTCCGAGTAGCTACGGTGGCACTACCGATATGGGGCAAAAGAACCACGTTTTCCAGCTGAATTAGCGGGCTGTCAATGGGGAGCGGCTCCTTTTCATAAACATCCAAGCCCGCCGCCCAGATCAGTTTCTTTTGCAAAGCTTCAATTAAAGCCGCCTCGTCTACAACTGGCCCCCGAGCCACATTGACCAGTACCGCCGTAGGCTTCATGAGACTGAGTTCGCGTTTGCCGATCAGTCCCCGGGTTTCTTCGGTCAACGGAACGGTAATGACCACAAAATCGGCTTCCCTCAACAAAACCTCCAGCTGGCAATACCGGGCTCCCAGCCGGAGCTCGGCCTCAGGCTGCTGTTTGCGGCCGTAGTAAAGAATCTGCATATTGAATCCGCGGGCTCGAGCCGCTACAGCTTTGCCAATGCGCCCCAACCCCACTATCCCCAGGGTAGCGCCGTAAACATCTTGTCCTACCATGAAGTTGGGAGCCCAGCTTTTCCACTGGCCACTACGGACGATCCTCTCTCCCTCGCCCAACCGCCGAGCAGCAGCTAAGAGCAGGGCCCAAGCCAAGTCCGCCGTAGTTTCGGTTAGCACTCCGGGGGTATTGGTTACCATGATGCCCCGAGCCGTAGCCGCGGCCACATCTATATTGTCAAAGCCCACTGCCATGTTGGCAATTACCCGCAGGCGCGGCCGGTTAGCCGGTTGGGCCGGAAGCATGTCAGCTGGCACCGGGTCCTGACCCATTATTAAGGCCCCATCCACCTGTGCAAGCTTCTCCGCCAGAACCTGACCTGGGCAAGGGAGATCATGGTGAGGCCAGACCTCACAATCACATTCGGCCCGCAGGAGATCTTCTGCCTCACGGGCAACAATACGGCTAATAAATACCTTAGGACGACTGGTCAACGCTGAAATCCTCCTCACGTGCAAATTAGTCCTCCATAGCAAACCGCCAATGGCGCAAACGCAAGGCATTGGTTACTACCGACACCGAGCTAAAAGCCATGGCGGCTCCGGCAATCATGGGGGAAAGGTACCCAAGGGCAGCGATGGGAATGCCGGCCGAATTGTAGGCTAGGGCCCAGAAAAGGTTCTGGCGAATATTCTTCATGGTGGCACGGGAAAGCAGGATGCTAGCCACAATCCCCCTCAGGTCGCCCCGCATTAAAGTGACATCTGCCGTCTCCATGGCCACATCGGTACCCGTGCCAATAGCAAAACCCACATCCGCCACCGCCAAGGCCGGAGCATCGTTAATGCCATCCCCCACCATTCCTACTACCCGCCCCTTGGCCTTGAGGTTCTTCACCTGATCGGCCTTGTCCTCCGGCAAAACTTCCGCCAATACATGACTAGGGTCAATGCCGGCCTGAGCAGCAATGGCATGGGCGGTACGCCGGTTATCGCCGGTAATCATCCAGACTTCTAGCCCTGCTTTTTGCAAAGCCTCGATTGCTTCCCGCGAATGCGGTTTCAGAGTATCAGCCACGGCAACGATCCCAGCCGGTTGGCCATTAACGGCAACCAACATGGCGGTTTTCCCCTCCTGCTCCACCCGGCTAGCCTCTTGATCAAAAGCCGCACTACCTATACCTTGCTCCTCCATCAATTTGCGGTTGCCCACCAGGACGGTTCGGCCCTCCACCTGGGCAATTATCCCCCGGCCGGGTAAAGCTCGAAACTGAGTGATTCCTGAGTCATTCTCTGCTTCCAAGCTTCCGGTTTCCTGGGCTCTTTTGACAATCGCTTGCCCCAGAGGGTGCTCCGATTGCCTTTCCGCCTTGGCCACTAAAGCAAGAAGCTCGCCTGCGTCCAGGTTAGTCCCTGGGATGACTATTACATCGGTAACTTCTGGCTCCCCCTTGGTGATGGTACCAGTTTTGTCCAAGACGATTACGTTAAGTTGCTGCGCTTTCTCCAGATGGTCTCCACCCCTAAACAAGATCCCATTCTCGGCTCCCTTCCCAGTCCCTACCATAATGGAGGTAGGCGTAGCCAGGCCCAAGGCGCAAGGGCAAGCTATGACCAGCACCGCGGTAAAGTTGGTAAGGGCCCGAGAAAAATTGCCAGGATCCCCCCAGAAGTACCAAGCCATAAAAGTAATCACCGCCACGCCAATTACAGCCGGAACAAAATAACCGGAAATAACGTCGGCAATTCGCTGGATAGGAGCTTTTGTCCCTTGGGCTTCCTCCACCACCCTGACTATCTGAGCCAAAGCAGTATCTTTACCCACTTTAGTGGCACGGAATTTAAACGCCCCATGCTTGTTGATAGTAGCGCCTATGACTTCATCTCCCACCGTCTTGTCAACGGGTAAGCTCTCTCCAGTTAGCATGGATTCATCCACTGACGATGCCCCTTCGACTAGTACCCCGTCCACCGGTATTTTTTCACCGGGCCGGACCAGCACCAGATCGCCAACTTGCACCTCTTCGACGGGAACCTCCATCGTCACCCCATTCCGCTCCACCGTTGCCACCTTGGGGCAGAGCCCCATCAGCTTACGGATGGCTTCCGAGGTCCGTCCTTTAGCAATGGCTTCCAACATCTTGCCCAGCAAGACCAGAGTTATCAATACCGCCGCCGTCTCATAATAGAGTGGGCCAGGCTGGACGAAGGTGTTGTACACGCTGTAAAGATAGGCAGCCGAAGTTCCCATGGCTACCAGCACATCCATATTGGCGCTTCCGGATCTTAACGACAAATAGGCTCCCCGATAAAAGGGCCACCCGGATACGAATTGTACCGGCGTCGCCAGGGCAAATTGGGCAAAGGGGGACATGAGCCACATAGGATACCAACCCCAGCCCAAGACATGAACCAACATGGTGACTAGGAGGGGGGCCGACAGAATAGCTGCCAATAAGAAAAGGCGGCGCCTATAGGCAATCTCCCCCTCCCTTTCTTTTTGCTCCCGGTCCATGGTCAGCTGGTAAGCAGGTTCAGCCCCGTAACCTAGGGCTATTACTGCCTTTTTCATGTCTTCAAAGCCAATGGTGCCGGGATTGTATTCCACCGTGGCTCGTTCAGTGGCCAAGTTAACCCCAGCATGGACAACGCCCGGCAAGGAATTGAGCTTCCTCTCAATCCGGCTAGCGCAAGCAGCACAGCTCATGCCAATGAGCTTTATTTCTACCTTATCGGTTGGGACGTCATACCCGATATCGCGAATAGTCTTAACCATATCGCCCAGGCTCACTACTTGGGGATCATAGATTACAGTAGCCTTTTCTACCGTCAAGTTTACGGTTGCCTCTTCAACACCCGGCAAGCGCTGCAATCCTTTTTCGATGCGGTTGGCACAAGCGGCACAGCTCATGCCCGACACAGGAAGAGTGATTTTCGACGGCATGCTACGGCCTCCTTGGGCGAACAAGCAATAGTTTCCTTAGTTAGTTATAGCATTCCCGGGCAAGCAGTCAACCTACATAAGCTACCACCGCAATTGGCTACGAGCTACGGTTGCGCTACTTGCTGGTAAAGAGTAGAATAAAGGTCAAGAGATTGGAAGTAATTATTATGACTTAGTACTAATACTATATGATAAAGAACTTAGGCTAGTTTAAAAATAGAAGGGGGTTGAATTACCGCAAAATGGATCAGGAACTCTTGCCACCGCTTGATCAGTGCTCCAGCTGTGGAATGTGTGCCGGGATCTGCCCCTACATAGGTTATGCCGCTGATCGAGTGCGGCCAATTTACACCTGTCCCCTCCGGCAGGAAGGTGCAACTCCAAGCCAGGGAAAAGATAGCCCCTCCGTAGAAAATGCCCTTGGCTGTAGCTCCATCTCCGGCGGGTATTGCCGGCAGGTTTGCCCACAGACGGCTCACGATGGCAAAAAACTGGCTGCAATGGTGTTTGGTAGACGAGCCCCTGACCTCGATTTCGGCCATTATCAGCAAATCTATTTTGCCAGGGCCAACCCGGCTATTCGTCCCCAAGGGGCACAGTATGGAGGAGTAGTTAGTGCCTTGGCCCAATGGACCCTGGAACAGGAATGGTCACAGGGGGTAATCGCCGTCAGCAACGTTTTCCCCTACCCTTCCCCGTATCTCGCCACCAACAGCCAGGAACTTGCCAATTGCGCTGGCTCGCGCTACCTGGCAGTGCCTTCCCTGGCTGCCCGATTACAAGCCAAGCAACAGCACCTCGATTCCTTGACCATCATTGGTCGCCCTTGTCAAGTAACGGCATGGCGCCGTCTAGAGGTGCTAAACAATACCATCGAAGCAAAAAGCTACCTAGACTCACCCAAAGCTGCATTGATTATCGGCCTCTTTTGCTTCTGGGCCTTGGATAGCGCTTTCTACCCTTGGTTAAAAGGTCGCATAGGAACCTTGCCCCACTGGATGGACATCGGGCCTCAAGAGGTAATATTGAAGACCGATCAAGGAGAAAAGCGAGTGCCAGTAGATGAAATTCGGCCTTTCATCCGCCCCGCTTGCCTTAGCTGCCCCGATCCTACTAGCGAATTAGCAGATGTAGCTGTTGGCTCCACAGAATTAGATCCCCAATGGAACACCCTGGTAATCCGTAGCGACCGAGGGTGCAAACTAGTCGGCGCCGCCCAGGATGCTGGCTGGCTAGAACTTAAACCGTACCCGGCCGAACGACTGCCCATATTGAGACAAGCTGTTCACAACAAAAAGCTGCGGGTTATTAAGGCCAAGGAGGCGGTTAATCAATGAATGCTGAAGTCCTATTGGATGATGCTGGCAGGGAGGTACTGCTGACCGGCAACGAAGCCGTTGCTAGGGGAGCCTTAGAGGCGGGAGTAAACTATGCTGCTTCCTATCCAGGCTCACCTACCGCCGAAATCTTAGAAGCGCTAGCCCAAGCCCAGAAGCTCTACCCTGACCGCTTGTACACGGAATGGTCGGTTAACGAAAAGGTGGCCATGGAAGGCGCTGCTGCCGCTTCCTTCGCCGGACTTCGCTCCCTGACTATTATGAAGTGCGACGGCCTCAACGTAGCCTTTGACTTTCTAACCAGCCTTGGTTTGTCCGGAACCCGGGGAGGAATGGTGATAGCCGTAGGCGATGACCCCAGCGCTCATTCCAGCGCCAAAGAAGAAGACTCCCGCTATTTAGGCCGGTTGGCTCACCTCGCCATTTGGGAACCAGCTGATAGCCAACAAGCCAAGGAGATGGTTAAGGCCGCTTTTGATCTCTCGGAACAAATGGGTCAGCCGGTGATGCTACGCCTTACCACCAGAGTTTGTCATGCGGCTACCAACGCCACCCTCGGTCCTCTCCCGAAAGGACCTGCGCCTCAAGCAATCATTGCTCCTACCGATAAGTTCATCACCTGGATTGAAGGCCACAAGGCCCAGGAAGAGAGGCTGCTTGGGGCCGTGCAAGTAGCCAACCGATCCAACTTCAACCGTTACCTAGGACCAGACCAACCCGAGATCTTGGTAGTGGCATGTGGCCCCAGCTTTCATTATGCCCACGAGGCAGTGGAAGAGCTTAGGGCAAAGGCTGAGGACTGGGGTTTGGGCTCCTTGAATGGCATCGGGATTCTCCAGTTAGCCACGGCGTGGCCATTACCAGAAGAGCTGCTTCTAGGTTACCTTAAATCAGCCCGACAGGTGATAGTCCTGGAGGAAATCGAACCGTTCGTGGAGGATTACCTCCTGGGGCTGGTAGCCCGAAACAGCAGCACGCTGGGTCAAACTGTCGTTTACGGTAAGCATTCTGGCCACGTAGCCAGTTCTAACGGCATAGGGCTGGGAGAACTCAATCCCGAGCTGGTATACCGAGCCATAGCCAAAGCAATCGCGCCTGGCGCCCTTGCCCCAGTAGCTAGCACAGCTACACCTAGCTCCAAACCCTCAGAAGCTGGGGAACAACCTAGTTTCCCTGGTCGGGACTTGGCTTTCTGCGCTGGATGCCCTCATCGGGCTTCATTTTGGGCCCTGCGCTCAGCCCTAGAGCTAGACGGCCGGCGCGGAATCATCTTAGGTGACATCGGCTGCTATTCGCTGGCTAAGGGGCGCACCGGCTTCAACGCATTTCAAACTATGCACGCCATGGGATCGGGAGCCGGGATCGCTAGCGGCCTCGGCCAACTGTGGCGGTTTGGGTTTTCTCAACCTGTAGTGGCAGTAGTGGGAGATTCCACCTTCTACCATGCGGTAGTGCCAGCTTTAATCAACGGGCGTTATACCCAATCCAATTTCCTATGCATAATCCTGGATAACCAGACTACCGCCATGACCGGACACCAGCCCCACCCAGGCACCGGGGGTGGAGCCGCCGGTGACCCCCTTCCGCCGGTTCCTATGGAACAGATCATTTCCGGCCTGGGGTTGCCCTTTACGATACTTGATCCTTTCGACATTCCTAAAGCAACGGCCGGGATCTACGCCGCCTTGCAGCAACCAGGCGTACAGATATTGATCCTGCGGCAAACCTGCGCCCTGATAGCCACCAAACGGGAGATTCGCCCCGAAGTCTATGTAGACCCCGACCTGTGCCGAGGTTATAACTGTAGCTGCTTCAATTTCTGCAGTCGGGTTTTCGCTTGCCCAGGAAATATCTGGGATGACCAGCGCGGTGTGGCCAGCATCGATCAGTCGGTATGCAACCGTTGCGGCGTCTGCATCAGCTTGTGTCCAGCTGGGGCAATCAAAACCAGAACCGAGGAGGACGTAAGCCATGAGCAGCTCGCTAGTTAACCTGGTTATCGCAGGAGTTGGCGGCCAGGGAAATGTTTTGGCCAGCCAGATTATTGGGCGCACCGCTGTAGCTTGCGGCTGGAAAGTTGCTAGCGCCGATACTTTTGGCGTCTCCCAGCGGGGCGGCTCAGTGATGAGCCACCTTCGTTTAGCGCCTCAAGGGAGCTATGGCCCTTTAGTCCCCCCCAAGCGGGCCCACATAATTCTTGGTCTGGAGCCGCTGGAAACAGCCCGAGTGTTGAGCACCTATGGTAACCCTCATACCAAACTGCTCCTCAACCCTAGACCCAACTTTCCTCTGGCAGTCCTGATAAGGGAGAGGAGCTACCCGGACCTCCACCAGTTATTGTCACATATCCGTAACCAAAGCTCCGAAGTACGAGAAATCCAAGCCGCTCAGCTTGCCGAGACAGCGGGAACGTTGCTAGCCCAAAATGTGGTTATGACGGGAGCCTTAGCCGGAACCGGTTGGTTGCCTTTTCCGGCTGAAGCTTATAAGCGAGTTCTTAACAGCATATTTGGCAGCGACCAATCTAAATCTAAAAAGCTCGACCTCAACCTGTATGCGTTTGAGCTGGGCTACCAAGCGGCAACTCACGCCGCTCAGGCTAGCTGAAAGCATAGAAAAGCTTTCTCAAGGGACAGGGGGCGGCCATCGATGGCCTCCCCCTGCTCTGGCCTCTACTTTAGTGCCTACTTCTGGTAGGGATCAACTGGCGGTCCCGGCGGCCGTGGCGGCATGGGCGGGCGGTGTGGGCACGGAATACAAACAATCTCTCCCACTTGCAGGTTGTTGGGGTCAGCGCAAGGATTGAGTCGGACAATGTCATCGGTCCGTACCCGATAACGCTGGGCTAGATTGTAAAAAGTATCCCCAGGCTGGATGACATGATGGATATGCATAGCCATCGGACACATGCGCATACCTGGGCCAGGCCCTGGCGGACCCCAATCGTCCCAACCAGGATAATCCCAACGATAATCTGACATTTGCTTCCCTCCCCCTATTTGGTTCCAACAATCTAGTACTGGTAATTCAGCTTCCCAGATCTTGGGCCATTGCTCTTCTTATGTTTATGAGAAAAATCTCCCAGAGGTTACTGCTGTGCTACAGGCACCAACCTTACGGTTAGGTAGTGCATTTGCGGGGAAACTAAGCAAGGAAACCACAGATTGTCAGCGGAGGATCGAGATTGAGAACCAACAAAACCACCAGCTTTTCTACCTTTCAAGTAGCTGCGGCCTACGTGGGCACGGTGGTGGGGGCTGGATTCGCCTCCGGACAGGAGATATTGCAGTTCTTCTCCAGCTTCGGCCCCTGGGGGCTATTGGGCCTAGCTGGAGCCACTCTCCTATTCATCCTTCTTGGCCATATAATCCTGCAGGCTGGGCACCGCCTGGGAGTTCAATCTTATCAGCCGCTTTTGGTGGATGTAGGTGGCCGGTGGCTGGGAAAGGCAATGGACTTCTTGATCACTTTCTTTTTATTTGGTTTTTTAACGGTAATGGCAGCAGGCGCTGGGGCCATTTTTGCAGAGCAGTTTGCCTTAAATGCCTTATGGGGCAGCGCGCTCATGGTCATTCTTGCGGCCCTAACCGTATTAATGGGTTTGGGCGCGGTAGTTTCCGCTTTAAGCATTGTGGCCCCTTTCTTGATTGCGGCCGTGCTATTAGTGGGAGCAACGAATATCTGGCCCTATCTTACCGCTGGCGCCACAGCGCCCCCTGGAACCGGCACTGGCCCTGGCATGGTTGCCCCCCAAGTAAGAACTCCCATGGGACCCAACGAACTGGCCGGCTCCCCGGCTGCTACTCCCGTAGCCGGACCCAGCTCATGGAGCGCCAGATTAGGCATAACCCTAAGCGTGCCTCTGCTGGAAAAGCTGGGCTGGTCGGATTTGGCTCGAGCCGCCGCTCCCTTCTGGCCCCTAGCCGCCTTATTGTATACTTCCTATAACCTGATTTTGGCCCTTCCAGTATTGGTGCCCATCAGCAGTGCCAGCCGCCCTCGCCAGCTCCTCCGCGGGGCTATAGCTGGCGGCCTAGGGTTAGGATTAGGTGCTCTGGCCATTTACTTGGCCATTCTGGCCAACCTACCGCTGATCGCCACCAGGGAAGTACCCATGCTCTACGCCGCCAACAATCTAGCCTCCTGGGCCGATCTCCCTTACAGCCTCATCTTGTTAGCCGAAGTTTATAATACCGCTGTCGGCAGCTTATACGGGTTTAGCGTCCGTTGGGCTGATCCTAATAGCCCTCATTTTCGATGGGTGGTTACCGGCTCCGGAGTAGCGGCTTTGCTAGCGGCTCAGTTGGGATTCTCGCGCATGGTCGGCATCGTTTTCCCAGCCATAGGGTACACGGGTTTCCTTTTCCTTGCAGCCCTAGCCTATCGCTGGGCCCAAAGGCGGTGGTGGTCCCGACCAGTCTCACCAGTGCCAACAACCGCAGTTGGCCCTGCTGCTGCCAAGCCTAGAAGGTCGAAGAAATAGCTTTAACGGTGAGGCACAATCCGACGACCGTTGAACAAGGCGAGGGGAAATGCTATCTTGGTATTGGACTGGGAGGGGGCAGCCAATGCCAAAAAGAGCGATACTGGTGAGTGCCTGCCTGGCCGGGCAAAACTGCAAGTATAACGGTGGCAACAACCTAGACCCAGAAATCCATGAGCTAGTACGTCAAGGCTCGGCAATACCCATCTGTCCGGAATGTCTAGGTAAGCTCCCCATTCCCCGCCCCCCAGCCGAGATCCAGGGTGGCAACGGGTTAGATGTGCTCAGTGGCAAGGCCAAAGTGCTCGACTGTGAAGGCAAAGACGTTACCCAAGCTTTTCTCGAAGGCGCCTGGGCTGTACTGGCTCAGGCTGAACGGCTGAACCCATCGTTGATAATCCTTAAGGAGAAGAGTCCATCCTGCGGTACCACTCTTATCTATGACGGTAGCTTCTCGGGACGGACCAGACCTGGGCCCGGAGTGACTGCCGCTCTCCTACGCCAGCAACACTTCACTCTGCGAAGCGAAAGAAACTGGAAAGAATAAAGGCATAGTGATTACCTGGCCGATACCCATAAAGCGTTCCCGGGTTTTCAGCAGAGCGGCAAAGATCATCGACAGGGTGGCAAAAAATGAGGCGCCAATCAGTATCGTCAGCATACTAAAAACTACTCCGGCCACGCTCCAGCGAATATCCAGCCGCAATAAAAAGGCCAGGAGAAGGATAATGACTACCTGGATGAGGGCGCGGATGCCGGCTCCCAGAGCTTTACCGGTGACAAAAGCGGCCCGGGGTACCGGCATGGCCAGGAGTTTTTGCAGGATACCCTGGTCCCGGTCCCAGATAATACTCAAACCATAAAATATGGCAATGAACATCATGGACTGAGCCAGGATGCCGGGGGCCATGAAGGTCTGGTAGTCGACACCGCCAGTTGGTATGGCCCGGATGCGGGAAAAGGCCTGCCCAAAAATCAGCAACCATAAAACCGGCTGCACGGCCCGGGTAAATAATTCAGTCGGATCGTGGCGCAGCTTGCGGATCTCCATTTCCGTCACAACCAGAGAGCCATTCAGGTAAGCCACCAACCTGCTTCCCAGTCCCGGGGACGGCAGAATGCTATCGCTTGCTTCCCTTTCAATGGTAGCGCTGGACGCGGCGGCGTATCTGACGCATTTCACGAAAACTCCCCCCTGTCTCCAACTGGCCGCCGGTAAAATAAGTAAAAACGTCCTCCAGGGTAGCGTTGGGAATGCCGGTCTTCTTTTTTAGCTCGTCCGGCGTACCCTGAACGGCGATCCGACCACGATTCATAATGGCTACCCGCCGGCAGGCGGCTTCAGCCTCCTCCATGTAGTGGGTAGTCATCAATATTGTCAGACCTACCTCTTTGTGCAGCAACTCCAGAGTATTCCAGACGGTGTGACGGGCCACAGGGTCCAAACCCACCGTCGGCTCATCTAAAAATCAATACCCGCGGCTGGTGCAGGATGGCCTGGCCTATCTCCAAACGGCGCACCATACCGCCGGAATACTCCTTTACTAACTGGTGGGCCGCTTCTTGAAGGCTAAGGAGAGCCAGGATCTCCTGGATGCGCTCCTCGCGTACCTTCCTGTCAAGCTGTAGCAACTTGGCGAAGAACAACAGGTTTTCGTATCCTGTCAGGGTGCCGTCTGTTGACAGGGCCTGGGGAACATAGCCGATGAGGCGGCGAACCAGGTTCCCCCGTCGGAGTGCGTCTATCCCTTCAATGAGTATTTGACCACCGGTTGGCGGCAAAAGAGTAGCCAGCATCCGAATGGTTGTGGTCTTGCCAGCCCCGTTGGGACCTAGAAGTCCAAATACTTCACCTGCTTCAACGTCAAAGCTGATTCCTGCTACTGCCTCGTGTTTCCCGAAGCGCCTAACCAGATCTTTTACTTCCACAGACCACCCCATGAGTGCTCGGG
>JACIYF010000056.1 GCA_014360065.1 Clostridia bacterium
CCAGCACCGTCTGGATCAGTACCTCTACATAGGGCATAGACTAGATCAGCTCCTTTTTCTTAAGGAAGTAAAGTAGCCATACCCCCAGCGCCAAGAAGGCTACAGTAAAAACGGCTTCCCAAGCTAGCTCCGGCAAAAAAATAACCCCCTCAAGACAAAGTCCTGACGGGGTTAGTATGGCACCAACACGGTTATATTATTGTCGATACCAACCAGACAAGAAGGTCGAATAAGCGTGGCCGCCGGTCACACGCCTATACGCAATTTAAGCTGGTTGCCGGTTTCCGCCCACGGCAAGGTGACTCGGCCCCGGCGGGCCCAATAAGTCTTGCCATTGATCTCTAACACGCAGGATACCGGAGTCAAGGTAGCCCGGTCCCAAATCTGGACCGTTAAGAAAGTAGGTCCAACCGAAGCCGGCCGAAGTTTCTGGGGAAGAACCTCGATCAGCTTTCCCGCCACCACCGCAGCACCCGGCCCGGAACCAATCTCTGGAGGTGGGCTAACCCCTTCCAGGGCCATCTGGAGCTGGTAATGGCTGGTCAGCCTGTCCCAGTTATTAAGCCCAGCTGAGGAATAAACCACCACTTCCCAAGTACCCGGCTCAGGCGCCGGAACCTGGAGCTCAATTTCTCCTTGGGCCTGCTGGCCCTGGGGAGCAAGGCCAATGAAATCGCTAACATATCGGTTAGAACCATCTGGCTTGTATAGCCAAAGCCTCACCCTCCCCAAGAAATTGCCGTTGGCATCCTGGGCAACCCTCATGGCAACCTTGAGCTTGGAAGCCCCGCCGTCCACCCGTAGGAAATACCGGTGCCAAGCCCCGGCGGGCAGCTCCTCCTGCAAGTCGACCCGGTAACCGTTATTGGGTGCCAAGTTCTCTGGACGAATGGCAGTAACCAAAAGTTCAATAGCCGCCTCTTTTTCTCCCGGCAGAGTGCCTAGAATGCGGCCGCTGTAAAGGCCGGAACTATCTGGAACTTGGTAGTCCAAGGGAAGCATCCTGGTTCCCCGGGCAGGAATGGCAGTGCTCTCAGCCCCAAGCTTAATCCAAGAAGCATCGGTAGACCAATTAATCACTCGGTTCTTAGATGACTGATTGCCGATAACGAAGGGTATGCTGCCAGGCAGGAAACTACGCGCGTACAAGCCCTTCCCTTCGCCGAAGTCTTGATTGTAGGTGCTGGCCGTAAGCCAATCCTCGGCACTAGCTGCTCCCGGGCTACCAAATGTTAATTCCACCATTTCCTCCCAGGCCCTTTCAATGTCAAGCAGGCCGCGGCCAGCCTCGGGAAGGGTCGCGTGGTCCACCGGCCTCGTGCCCCGCTCCAGCGCCAGGCGATAGACCGGCGCCGGAGGCCTTTGCCCCAGCCATTGAGCCGCTTGGCGCAAGACCGCAGCCGCTCCCGCCACTATGGGGGAAGCCACACTAGTCCCTTCAATCAAGCCATAATAGCTGCCACCGATCTGGTAGGAGCAATAGCAGCGCCAGGGGCCACCAGATCCGGAGCAAGGTGGCCATCTCGTCGCGGCCCCATGCCGCTGAAATACCAAAGGCCTTCCTGAGCAACCTGATAGCCGTATTGCTGGGCGTATTGGGATGGAGAAATGTAAGCACCTACCCCCAAAATGCCATCACCGTCGCCTGGAGCCGTAACCGTACTGAGGCCAGGCCCCTGATTGCCGGAGGCAGCTATAAAGGTGGCACCATAATTGCTCTCCAGGCGCTGGGCTTCCTTAACCAAACTCTCGTCACCCCGGCCAGAGCTCTGGTAGCCGAAGCTTAGGTTTATCACCGAAGCGCCGTGGGCTACCGCATAGTCCATGGCCTCGATCAATAGGTCCACTGGAGCTTCGCCTTGGGGATTCATGGCTTTTATGACTAGGAGCTGCGCCCCCGGAGCCATTCCCTTAACCTCCCCATTGGCGGCCGCCAATCCAGCTAAGGCAGTGCCATGGCCGTTAACATCAAAACTCAACTTAACAAAGTTGCCGCCCGGGTCCAAGCTGCTAGCTACTACCCCTAAGCCTGGTCCCCCGTTTAGGCTCAAGATTTTCCCGGCCGACCTATCTTGCCGAAAGCAGTGGAAGGGCTCATCATCAGTTAGGTTGCCGTTGCCATTGCCATCCAAGTAAACGGTATCGTAACGGCCCGGGGTGTTGCTATCCGTCAATAGCACCAGAAAGCGATCGGATGCGCTTTGGTTGCCGTTCAGATCCGTACCGCTGTCGCCAACCTGGCTCTCCTCTAGGAAACCATAATGGTAAGTGCCACTCCGGGAAGGGATGCCACCCACCTGGTAGCTTTCGCCGTCGTACCAGATGACCCCGGAGCTGGCCGGCGCGGTAGCAAAGGTATCCACCATCCCTTCATCGGTCATATCAACCCAATCCAGGATTTTGGGCTGGCCATCGGAAGTACGTTGCAGGTCAGGGTGCAAGGGGTCAACCCCGGTGTCGATGATAGCGATTACCTGGCCCCGGCCATCTACCCCCAATTGCTGGCTGAAAGCATCAACACCAATTTCCTGGCGAATTAAATTCAGGCTGGCTTGGGCTTCTAAGGCCGTAGCCTGCCCCCCATCCGCCTGCTGAATCTTAGCTATTTGGCGGCCGTCGTCGCGGCTTTTGGGCTTGTCTTTGGTTAGCCCCTGTCCCTGAGCCAGGGCGTCTAGCCAACCTGGTGACCCCCACCGAGAATAGAGGCTCAAATCCGCTACCGAGCCCAGCTGGCCCTCTCCTATCTGTAACACTTGTATCCGGCCGCTAGGATTTAAAATGGCATAGGCCAAGCCCTGGGCCTGGCTATAATACTGGGGCCAGGAAACCGCCTGCCCGCCAACAAATACCTCAGCATTGGAAGCTAAACGTAAGTTGAGGGTGGCATTACCGGAGCGAAGCGTAAGCGATCCGTCAGGCTGGACTGACTGTATCTGGCCAAATAGATCATAAGCCTCCCCCCGTTCCTTGAGGAAACGAAACAGAAAAGCTGCCGTCTGGGCCCGGGTGGCAGTCTGGTCGGGCCGGAAAGTCCCATCCCCCCACCCTTTAACGATGTCCCGCTGAGAAGCTATATAAATGGGCTCCGCCGCCCAGTCCTGGGGCGGCACATCCTGGAAAACCTGGGGAACTCCCCCGCTCCCGGCGTATTTTGCGCCCAACGCCCGAACGATCATGGCCGCCATTTCATTGCGGCGGATGGGATTTTCCGGGCGAAAATTCCCATCCAGGAAACCCTTGATAATGCCTATCTCCTGGGCGATCCGGATATCGCCGGCAAAGACATGGCCGGCCGCCACATCAGTAAAACCTCCCGAAAAACCGGCCTGCTGAAGCTTTTGAGCCTCATCTTCCATGCCCAAGACTCGCACCAAATAGCTGGCAAATTGCCCCCGGGTAACATTGTCCTCGGGGCGAAAGCTGCCGTCAGTGAAACCCTTGATTATTCCCCGAGCCGCCAGCGCGGAAATGTCCCGAGCCGCCCAATGTCCCTGGGTATCGCTAAAGGCCCATGCTACCGGGGTTGGCCCAAGGCCGACGACCATTAGAATGGCCAATACCATTAAGACAAAAATTGGCAGCTGCGTCGCTTTGGGTTGCAGCTGCCTTAACTTAGCTCCCAAGTAATGGCCCAGGTTACTCAAATCCACCCTTCCTTTACACCCCTATATTTGTCTATCGACACAGTCCTGCTAGAACTTCGCTTGGCCACTCGAGCGAGAAACGGTGGGTGGCCCTGCCTGTACACCCCGGCGACTCCCCTCTCGCTGTTTTGACCGCGCCAATTTTCGGCCCCGACTTACTAGCCAATCGATACCAGCCACCCCGGCCGCGGCCAAGACCACCAAGAGGATCACGCTTTGGGCAGTAGTCATGAATACCAACATCACTGCGCTTATGCCCAAGCACAGATCCAGCCCGTACATCACCCAAACCGCTCGCCGGTAGGGCAGCCCCAAGTCCAGCAAGCGGTGGTGTAGGTGACCCTTGTCAGCTTGAAATACCGGGCGGTGGGCCCGGAGCCGGCGTACGATGGCCAGGAAGGTGTCCAAAATGGGCATTCCCAGGATAACTACCGGAACTAAAAGGGAAATGATGGTAGCGCTCTTAGTCAACCCCATGGCCGCTAGGGCGGCCAAGTTGAAACCCAAAAACATGGAGCCGCTATCCCCAAGAAAGATCTGGGCCGGGTGCAAGTTGTACCTTAAGAAACCCAAGGTCCCGGCCGCCAGGATCATCGCCAGCATAGCTACCTCCGCCTGGCCCTTGAGCCAAGCCACCACGGCAATAGTGATGGCCGCTATGGCTGCCGTCCCTCCGGCCAGCCCATCCATGCCATCGATAAGGTTCAAGGCATTGGTGATGCCTACAATCCAGAGTATGGTCACCGGAATGGCCCATTCGCCTAGCACCAACAGCCCGTCGAAGGGGTTGCTAAGAAACTCCACCCGGACATTGAAAAGGACCAGCACCAACGCGGCTGCTACCTGACCCAGCAACTTTATCCAGGGGTTGAGCCCCCAGCGGTCATCAATGATGCCCAGGACTAGGACTAGACCTCCCCCTAAAAGCAAGCCACTGAGCGGTAAGCTCAAGCTGGGTTGAACCATAATCAACCCACCCATAAAGCCAGCGTAAATAGCTAGCCCTCCAAACCTGGCGGTGGGGCGCTGGTGAATCTTTCTGCCTCCGGGGAGGTCCATCGCCCCCACCCGACAGGCCAACTTTTTAACCTGCGGAGTCACCGCCCAGGACAATATCAGCGCAATCAAGATGCCGAGCCAGACTCGGCCCATCCTACCGCCTCCTAAGGTCTCCTCAAAAACTCTTCACCTGCAGCCGCCCAGCAGTCAACCCTGCGCTCCCAAAGACCCGGTGAGGGCTTCCAGGCCGGCTTCTTCCGACTTCTAACCCCTTAGGGTTCGCCACTAGAGCCCAATCTCCTGCTGGTCCATGGAAAAGTGAAGGCTAAGTTAGGTAAACCACCTATTGGTATAGACGAGCTTGCGACCGGATCTGGTTCCCTCTAACCAGATATGTATTTTCGGAAAATAGCGACTAGCACAACCAGGAAGCAATTGTTATAATAGTGAGTGTAGTAGCAATGTTCTAGCATGGAAAGGAGGACAATAATTGGCGTATCCACTATCGGATGGAGCAGCAAATCCGTCCCCCTTGGATCCCGTCTTCAACCCCAAGTCAGTAGCCATAATCGGGGCTTCTGCCAATCCCATTAAGCCTAGCGGACAGCCACTTATCGCCCTTTTGAACAACGGTTATGCCGGCGAGGTCTATCCGGTCAATCCGAAGTACGATGAGCTGTTGGGGGTTAAGTGCTATCCTCGCATAAGCGATATCCCTGGCCCAGTAGACATGGCCATCATTGCGGTACCCGCCGCCATTACCATGCTAGCCCTAGAAGAGTGTGCCGCCAAAGGGGTCAAAGTAGCCGTCATTTTCACTTCTGGCTTCGCAGAGGTAGGCCAGGAAGGAGCCACCGTCCAGCAACAGATGGCCGCATTGGCAAAAAGAAGCGGGATGCGCATCGTCGGCCCCAATTGTATGGGCCTGGTCAACAATCTCAACAATTTGATGGCCACATTTTTCCTACTCAAGCTACCCACAGCGCCAGTGATCCCTAACGTTCTCGGCTTTGTATCTCAAAGCGGCGGCTTCGGGTCTCTGATCTATTTCCTGGTAGAAGAAGCTGGGTTAGGCTTCACCTACTACGTCAGTAGCGGCAATGAAGCCGACCTCGATTTTTCTGATTACCTGGCTTATATGGCCCCCGATCCCAACGTCCGAGTGCTAGGCGGTTACTTAGAGGGAGTCAGAGATGGTAGGAAGCTCATGGCAGCAGCCGACCTGGCTTTGGCTCATGAAAAGCCAATTATGATTCTCAAGGCCGGTCGCAATCCCTCTGCCGCCCGAGCGGCTGCCTCTCACACCGGAGCTATGGTAGGCTCGGACCGGGTATATGATGCCTTTTTCCGGCAAAAAAACATCATTCGCACCGAAAGCATCGATGAGATGCTCATCGCCATCAACATAATTGCTTGCGGCCGCATCCCCAAAGGTCCCCGAGTGGGAATAATTTCCGCCTCGGGCGGGGGCGGGGTGGTTCTGGCCGACAAGTGCGAAAGCACCGGCCTGCAGGTTACCGGCCTCACCGCTGGCACCAGGCGAGCCTTGGATGCCATCCTCCCGCCTTTTGCCTCCAGCGCCAATCCGGTTGACATAACTTCCCAGTTCATGGTTCAGCAAGGTTTGCTCCTAGAGGCGGCCAAACAGGTGATCAATGATCCTAACGTTGATACCTTGATGCTCTTTTGTCGTCTATCCTCCGTGGACCAAGGCAATAGCAGCTTAGTAGACGAAGTAGTCCATCTCTACGAGCAAACCGATAAGCCTATGATTGCCATTACCTGGGGGGAAGACGAGGAGGCCCGGGAAACGGTCCGGATGCTCCGCGAGCATCGCATTCCGGCAGTACGAACCTCCGATTATGCCGTTTATGCCCTAGCCGATGTAGTCCAGTGGGCCAAACGGATGGCTGAATTTAAGGCCCGGCCCAAAGAAGAAAAGCCGGTCGGAAACTCAGGCCGGCTGCAAGTTGAAAGGCTGCTGGCGGCTTATCCCGCCAAGGCTCAACTCACCGAATCCCAATCCAAGGAAATCCTCAAAGCTTACGGCATTCCCGTCACCCGGGAGGAGCTAGCCACCACCCCCGAAGAAGCGGCTTTGGCCGCCACCCGGCTAGGCTTTCCAGTGGTCATGAAAATTGATTCCCCCGACATTCTGCATAAGACCGATGCTGGCGGGGTCAGGCTGGGCATTGGCTCGCCCGAGGAGGCTAAGCAAGCTTTCACCGAAATCGTTGCCAATGCCCGCAATTACAAGCCCGATGCCAATATCCGCGGCGTGCTGGTGCAGGAGATGCTGTCTGGGGCCACCGAAGTGATCGTAGGTATGAGCCGGGATCCAGTTTTCGGGCCGGTGGTAATGTTCGGGCTAGGTGGCATCCTGGTAGAAGTGTTGGAAGACGTGTGCTTGCGAGTAGCTCCACTGACCCGGGCAGAAGCAGCCGAGATGCTAGAAGAAATTCGGGGCAAGAAGGTGCTAGATGGGGTCAGAGGCCGGCCGCCGGTGGATAAGGAGGCTATCATAGATGTAATCGTTAGGCTTTCGCATTTGGTAGCCGACTTTCCCGATATTGCTGAAATGGATATTAACCCTCTTCTGGTGTTCCCCCAGGGTCAAGGGGCTAAGGCGGCAGATGCCTTAATAGTCAAAGCTTAAGCAAGAAGCCAGGACCGGACTTAAAAACCGGGGGCTATCCCAAAAAAGATTCGGGATAGCCCCGGTATATTACCCCTGTCCTCCATCGCCGCTACCCATGCTCCCTAGGGGCATGGACCCGGACAAAGGCGATCGCCGCCGATCTACTTGCCACCCACCCAGTTTACTATCGCCCGCCAATCGAGGTGCTCTTCCACCTCGCATTTGGCCATGTTGATAGCCGCCTCGTCACCAGGGTGGATCCGGCGGCGCACATCCCGCAATTGCTCAATGGTAGAGTAGGTATCCTGATAGACCAGGAACACGGGCACTCTCTTCTCCTCAGCCCGGGTCAGCACTGAGACATCCGGGTAAAGGCCACCAGTCAGGATCAGCACCGAAGTGTTGGTCTCCAGGGCAGCCATGGCAATATCGCTGCGATCGCCGCCGGTGATAACCGCTTTGTTGGGAGCCCGCCGGAAATACCTGAGAGCGCTCTCCAAGGTCATGGCTCCAATCACCAAATCTTCTACCACTCGACCCATGCCGTCGCCACCCACCAGTACCTCCGCACCCAAGGCTTCGCCTATTTCGCCAACTGTAGGCGAGGTGACTTCGGGGCGCTCGGGCACGATCCCTAATACTCGGTAACCCATGCGTTCCATTACCGGGCGGTAGATCCCTTCCGCCTTGCTCAAAAGCTGCCTGGGTACCAAGTTAAATACGGTGCCCAGAACTTCTACCCCCCGGGCAGCCAAGAGTTGGTTGAAGGCCAGGGTCTGATCCAGGCTGTAGTCGTTCTCAATCTGAGAAGTAAAGACTACCCCGGAGCCAAACTCCTTGGCCAAGGTGATGTCATCGGTGCCTATGGCCATGGTGATAAACGGGGCAGCTGAACCACCCACCAATACCACGTCGGCTTCGGAAGCCACCTGGTTAAAAGCCTCCTTGACCCGCTCTAGCCGATCAGCCACCTGGTGCAAGCTGGACAGGTAGAGGGGCCCGGCAGTGAGCGGAGTGATATCCTCCAGGCACTGGTTCATGTTCAGGACTTCCCGCATCAGTACGGCACTTTCCCCCCGGTGGCGCGCCGGAATCGGGGGAGCACCGGTGGGTTTGAAATAACTTACCCGGAAGCCCTCCTCCCGGAGCTTGAGGGCTAAGCCCAGGGCCAGAGCAGTCTTCCCGCTACCACTCATTCCCATGATATAGAGGCTCCGCACAGTTAACACCTCGCACTGCAGGATTGGCAGCGAGCTACAGCTCGCTCAAGGTTACCTTAACGTCCAGGGCCGAAACTCCTTCTTCGTAGGCAAAGATGGGGTTGATCTCCATTTCCGCAATCTCCGGATAGTCCAGGGCCAGCCGCGCCATCCGGGCAATTACATCCACCAGGGCGTTGATGTCATAGGGCTTAGCGCCCCGGTAGCCCCTAAGGAGCGTGTAGGCCTTGGTTTCCTTTAGCATCTCCTGAATCTCATCCCGCGACAGCCCGTTGGCCAGCCGGAAGGAAACATCTTTCAGCAGGTTGACGTAGATGCCGCCCAAACCAAAAGCCATCAAGGGGCCGAACTGAACATCTCTGGTCATGCCGATGATGAGCTCAAGGCCTTGCGGCATCATCTTCTGCACCTCTACGCCGTAGACGGGGCTGTCCGGCATCAGCCGATGCACGCTCTCCATGATCTCTTCAAAGCCGCGATGGACGTCTTCCGGCGTCTTAAGCCCCACCTTGACTCCACCGACGTCAGTTTTGTGGAGGATCTTGGGCGAAGCTACCTTGAGCACTACCGGGTAACCCATCTTCTCGGCCAGCTCCTGGGCCTCGTCAGCAGTGGTAGCCAGGTAGATGGGGGCGGCAGGAATACCGTAGATGCGGGCCAGCATGGCCGCTTCGCTCCCCAAGAGCACCACCCGGCGGTCGCGGCGGACGTCGTAGAACAGGGCCTTGATCTCTTTGGCGTCTACCCCTTCCGGCCGCTCCACCGGCTCGACTTCCAGGCGCTTCCTGGCCTCGGCATAGGCTGCCATGCCCGCTACCGCCTGCACCGCCGTCTCCGGGAAGGTGTAGCAGGGAATGCCGGCGTCGGTGAGGATCTTCTCCCCCTCGGCCAAGCTTTCCCCGCCCATGTAGGCGGTAAAGATGGGCTTATCGGGGAACTCTTTTCTAGCCTCGATCACCACCTTGGCCGTGTTCACCGGATCGGTAACCGCCGTGGGGCACAGTAGCACTATAGCGCTATCCACCGAAGGGTCCTTTAGGGCCTGAGTCAGGGCTAGCTGGTAGCGGTCAGCCTTGGCGTCGCCCAGGACATCGATGGGGTTGTAAATGGCCGATTCGGCCGGCAGGTTCTGGCGCAGCGCCTCCAGGGTCTCCTTGGACAGCTTGGCCGTCTCAAGCTTTTTGGCCTCGATGGCATCGGTAGCCACGATGCCCGGCCCACCCGAGTTGGTCACTACTACTACTCGCCTTCCCTGCGGCACTGGCTGAGAAGCAAAGGCCGAGCCCAGCTCGAACAGCTCGCTCATGGAGCGAGCGCGGATAACCCCGCACTGCTTGAAGGCTGTATCGTAGGCCAGGTCGCTGCCGGCCAAGGCGCCGGTATGGGAAGATGCCGCCCGGGCGCCAGCCTGGCTTACACCGGACTTCAGCACCACGATGGGTTTCTTCTTGCTAACTTCCCGCGCCACCTTAAGGAAGCGCTCGCCGTTGGTCACGTCCTCGAGATAGCACAAAATGACCCTGGTATTAGGATCATCGGCCGAGATCTCGATGAAATCGGCTTCATCCAGATCGGCCTTGTTGCCTAAACTAATGAACCGGGAAAACCCTATCCCTACCGAGCGGCTCCAGTCCAGAATGGCCGCCACCATGGCGCCGCTTTGGGAAATAAAAGCGATATTGCCCTGGTGGGGAAAACCCTGGGCAAAGGAGGTATCCAAGGGGGTGTGGGTGTCCATGGCCCCTACGCAGTTGGGCCCCAGCACCCGCATGCCGTACCGGCGACTTACTTCCAAAAGCTGCCGCTCCCGTTCCTTGCCCTCGGGCCCAACTTCCTTGAACCCGGCCGTAATTACCACCAAAAACTTAACGCCCGCCTGGCCGCACTCTTCAGCTGCTTGCACGACCAGCCGGGCGGGAACCGCAATTACCGCCATATCGATGGGCTGTTTAACCTGAGCAACGCTGGGATAACAAGGCAACCCCAGAATCTCCGTCTCTTTGGGGTTGATGGGATAGATGGTGCCTGGGTAACCGGTTTCCAAAAGGTTGTTGACGATGGCGTAACCAATCTTGCCAGGCGTTTTGGAGGCCCCGATAACCGCCACCGCATTGGGATTGAAGAACGTCCGCAAATCAGGCATAGGCCGCACCCTCTTCCCATAAGGAAAGTTTGAGCGTTGAAGCTCCGCTTCTGCCTCTGACAACTGAACCGCCAAAACTCATCCCCCTGCCTTTCTCCGGCTTCCTAACTCAATAAATACTCCAGGCAGGGAATACTGGGTAGTTCGACCTCAGCTTTAAAATCCCCTGCCTTAAGCCTAATTATTTGATCTATGCACTCCTGGATACATTAAGGCCCTTGTTCTTTAAGTACAGCAGTACTAGTTCATTTTAGATCGGGGTTTCGGCCTTGACAACCCTTGCGCCTAAAGGCAAAAAAGGGTGAAAATAAGGGTAGTCAGGAAAGTTCTGATGATTGGCCTCGGTAGTAGCTACACATGTCTTCCAAGGTGATGGATTCTAGAGTCTTGTTGATGCTATCCCGCAGGCGCAGCCACACCAGGTGGGCCACGCAGTTTTCGGCGTACTTACAAATCTCACCTTCGTCCTCGCGGACGCAATCTACCGGCGCTACCGGCCCCTCCAGGGCCCGGATGATGTCGGCCACGGTTATCTGGCTAGCCGGCCGAGCCAGAACATAGCCCCCCTGGGCCCCGCGCACGCTGCGCACTAGGCCATGATGGCGTAAAGGGGCAAATAGCTGTTCTAGGTAAGCCTCGGATATCCTCTGACGCTCACTGATCTCCCGCAAGGATACCGGGCGATTACCCTTACTACCCTGGTGAACCGCCAAATCAAACAGCGCTCGTAGCCCGTAGCGCCCCTTGGTTGAAATCCTCATGTAATCCTTTCGCTGCCTCCTCTGACACCAGAGAGCCTACCGCCCCTAGGCCTAGGCGCCACCTGCTAGCTCTGGTTTGCCCCCACTCGTATAGCCTGCCTCGGGGGTTACTCCTCGGAGAAAAGCTCAGTGCTGAGATAGCGCTCGCCAGTGTCGGGCAAGATCACTACAATCAGTTTGCCCCGGTTTTCTGGCCTTCTGGCCACCTGCAGGGCCACATAGGTGGCCGCTCCTGAAGATATTCCCACCAACAGGCCTTCCTCTCGAGCTAGGCGCCTGGCCATATCCAAAGCCTCTTGGTCAGCTACTTGAAGGACTTCATCCACGGCGTCCTGGTTAAATACCTTGGGAACAAAGCCAGCGCCAATCCCCTGAATCTTATGGGGACCAGGACGACCACCGGAGAGAACCGGAGAGCCAGCTGGCTCCACCGCCACAGCCTGGAATTCAGGTTTACGGCGCTTGATTACCTCGGCAATCCCGCTAATAGTTCCCCCGGTCCCGACTCCGGCAACCACTATATCTACCCGGCCATCGGTGTCACGCCAGATCTCTTCTGCGGTGGTGCGCCGGTGGGCATCAGGGTTAGCCGGGTTTTCAAATTGCTGGGGAATAAAAGCGTTAGGCGTTTGTGCCGCCAACTCCTTAGCCCGGCGAACGGCTCCACCCATACCCTCGTTCGCAGGAGTCAAGACAATCTCGGCCCCAAAGGCACGGAGGAGCTTCCGCCGCTCCAGGCTCATGCTCTCCGGCATGGTCAGTATGAGCCGATACCCCTTAACCGCAGCCACCCAGGCTAGACCGATGCCGGTGTTGCCGCTGGTGGGCTCGATGATGACCGTATTTTGATTTATAAGGCCTTGCCTCTCAGCCACCTCGATCATGCTGAGGCTAATGCGGTCCTTGATGCTGCCACCGGGGTTAAAAGCTTCCACTTTGGCTACTACATCTGCCTCTAATCCAGCCGCTACCTTGTTCAGCCGAACTAGAGGCGTGTTCCCTATGAGTTGGGTAATGTCACTGGCGATCTTCATGGCAGCTTTCGCTCCAATCCCTAGTATTTTACTTACATTTAGTCTATGCCTCTACCTAGGCTATGTCAAGCGCCATAACCATTACCGCCATTCCGCCCGTTCCTTCAACCCATAATAGCCAGCGCCTTTTGAACAGCAACGTTGGCATCCACACCATAAGCATCAGCGCCGATGCTCTTAGCAAAACTAGGGGTAACTGGAAGGCCCCCTACCAGAACCTTGATTTGGCGACCGGCCGGTACCTTCCGAACCGCTTGTACCGCCTCGCGCATGTATGGCAAAGTTGTAGTCAGGGTAGCTGACAAAGCCAAAATGTTGGGCCTTTCCTTTTCCACCGCCTCCACAAAGCGACTGGCGGGGATGTCGACCCCAAGGTCCACCACTGCAAACCCTGCCCCTTGGAGCATGATGGCAACTACAGATTTGCCCAAGTCGTGGAGGTCGTAGTGAACTGTGCCGATGACCACCTTGCCACGGTTGCCTAAAAAGGAGTCCGCCAAAAACGGGCGCAAGAGCTTAATCCCCTTGGCCATCGCCCGCGAGGCCATAATCACCTCGGGGACATAGACGTCGTTGTCCCGAAACTGGCGGCCAACGACGCGCATGCCAGCCATTAAGCCTTCCTCAAGGATATCTCTTGGGGGTATCATGGCCTGCAAAGCTTTGGCTATCACCTCGTCAATGCCCCGAGGATCGCCATCAATTACTTTGTCAGCCACCTGCTTAAGCACTTCGGCCCTATCCATGGCAATCAGCACCTTCTCTAGCAGCGCACTTTTTTGTTGATCTCTCGGAAGTCTAAGGTTTTGTTACCCAATCCCTTCTTAATGCCTAAGTAGAAGTAGCCCGCCAGCGGCGCTGGTATTCTTTTGGGCTTACTCCTATGCGCTTCTTGAATATCCTGGAAAAATAGGCCGGATCCTGGTAGCCTACTCGCTCGCTCACCTGGGTAACGGTAAGGTCGGTCTTTTCAAGCAAGTTGCGGGCCACACCAAGGCGCACGTCAGTTAAATACTCAACGATGGTCAAGCCTAATTCTTCCTTGAAAAGGCGGCTGAGATAAAACGGACTGAGGTGCACCTCCTGAGCAACCTTATTGATATTTATCTCTTCAGAAAAGTGTTGCTCCAAGTAATCAGTAACCTGTTTGACTACGGCAAAGTTGGATCGGTCCCGACTTATGTAAATTGCATCCATGAGCCGATCAAAACTTTTCACCGTCCAATGATAGAGTCCCTCAGCATCCTCCGCCTGCCGTAATTCCTCCACCGCTTCCAGGTATAGCTCAAACAAACCTTCCCAAGGCGTCTGCGCCTGGACCCCGGCCCTGCCTACGCTAGTCAACAGCTCAATTAAGCGCGCCTTGGCCAGATTCAGATCATTGTTACCGTTTAGAAAGATGTCTCCTAGGATCTGATTGAGAATCTCTTTGGCCCCAGAGCGATTGCCCAGCCGGATTCGCCCTACCAACTCCCGCTCATTTTGAGGAGAAAGCCAATACCTGGCCGCCCGCCCTCGCCTGCCGTTTTCCCTACCAGATGTCACTGGAGCCAGTTCTTTCCCCAGTATCCGGCGGGCCAATTCCTGGACCTGGATGTTTTTCTGGCGCGCAATTTCCTCGGCCAAGCAGCCCCGCTCTTCCCAGAGCTTGCGTTGTTTCTGCAACATAGTTGCATCCGAGCCCATATGATAGCAAACTAGGCTGAAAAGCAGCTGGGAAGCTGCGCGTACCTGGTCAGTCCCGGCAAAGGGCACCTCATCCAGGGCTGAGCCTAGGCTGTCGGGGTCCAGCCTTAGGTCCGCCACCCTGGCCTGGACCTCTTCTCGAGCCTCGTCATCCAGTTCCCACATCCGTACTCGCCCTGCTATGGCCGACCCCATATATTCTTGGCCGCAGACCACCGGCGCCGCCCATTCCACCAGCCCCGCATGACAAACAAATACATAGGGCTGCCCCAAGTCCAAGGCCTGGCGCCCTGCCTGGTGCATCTGGTACTCACATCTAATTGCGCCTTCGGGTGTACCGCGAACCAGTCGGCAGAAGCTGGTTCTCACCGTTTCACCACCCAGCACCGCTCGCCCAGATCCGCCGTTACCGGCTGGCAGTGGCAATAGCTCCCCGTCCAACCCCGTCGCTGCCATATAAAGGTCCATGACGTAGCCCAATGATGCTGGGTCCTTGAAATCAGCGGTTTTCTTGGGCTTGGCTCGGCCCTGCAAGTTTTTCTCGGGCAGATGTGATCCCTTCCCACAAGAAGTGCTTAAGCCTAATCTTCAAGGCTATATTTCGATTTTTCTTCAGCACACTCCTGCCTCATCACTTTGTCCAACCAAGACACAACAAAATAGTACAAATAATAGCAAAATAATTGGGAGGCTAAGCCATTGTCAATCCAGAATACAGCTTTTCAAAAAGGGCGACCAAACTCCGCCCCTATCGCCAATCAAGGAGGGATTGAAAGGCATGAGCGTAGCCAAGGAACTTCGGGAAACAGTAATCAATGGGTTAGCGGATGCCGCTGAAGCCAAAGCCCAAGCCGGCCTAGAACAAGGCTTAGCACCCCTGGAACTGGTAAACGGTAGCTTGGTGGCTGCCATGAATGAGGTAGCGAGGCTGTGGAGAGAAGGGGAGTATTTCCTGCCTGACGTAATTATGTCGGCCGAAGCTTTCAAGGCGGCCATGGCCGTGCTGGAACCCAAGCTTAGTGCTTCGGAATCTCAGCCTTTGGGCAAGGTGATTATCGGCGTGGTGGAGGGAGATATGCACGACCTAGGCAAGAATATAGTGGTAGCTTTACTGCGGGCCAATGGTTTTGAGGTAGTTGATCTGGGAGTAGATATACCTGTAGCTACCTTCATTGAGCAAGTCAGGCAGAACCGCCCCCAGATCCTGGGCCTAGGGGCCTACATGTCTACCACCATGCTGGCCATGGGCGAAGTGGTCGAGCAGCTTCGGAAGCAGGGTTTAAGAGACGAAGTCAAGGTAATGGTGGGCGGTGTACCGGTAAACCAGGATTTTGCTGATGAGATCGGAGCCGACGCCTGGGGTGCCGATGCTCTGGACGCGGTAGCCAAAGCCAAAGCTTTATTGGGGGTGAAGTAAATGAACCGGTGGATTAGAGGCGCCCAGGTTTTTGGTAACGCTTTGGCTGGCCAGCCCGAACGGGTTCCGGTGCTGGCCCAAATGCACGACCACGCCATGTTTCTGGCCGGACTTCCAGCCAGCCGGTTTTACACTGATCCGGTAGCCCTCATAGAGGTCGAGCTCTTAGCTACCGAGTACTACGACTTCGATGTACCTTTTCTGTTCTGGGACGTCTACAATATTGAAGCCGAAGCTATTGGCCAAAAACTGAAATTCCATCCTCGCAGCATGCCCGACATCGATCAGACCACCCCCTTAGTCAAAAACGAATCCGACTTGGATAAAGTAAAGCTCCTCAACCCAGGACAGGCCGGGCGCATGCCCCAGGTACTGGAAAGCTATGCCCTGCACCTGAAGTACAGTGGCTTGCCACCAGTGCTCCAGCTCTGCGCTCCTTTCAGCCTGGCCTGCGGCATCCGCAGCTACACCGGCCTTATCAGCGACATCAAGACCCGACCCGACTTTGCCCATGAGTTGCTGCGCCGCATCTGCGATGACGTGTTGCTGCCATGGCTAAAGGTGCAGTACGACGCTGTCCCCTCCACCACCAGCGTACAAGGTGCTGACGCCTGGGCCTCACCGCCGAACGTCAACCTGCGCATATTTGAGGAATTCGTGGAGCCATATATTTATCGCCTGGATGAAAAATTTGCCAATCCTAACTGCCGGGTTGGGGGCGTAGCTTACTGGGGGGAAAGCTACTTAAAGAACCCAGTAGACTTCATTGAGGCCAAGGTGCGGGTTTCCAAGAATACTCCTCTCGGCCTCTTGTGCCTAGATCCCGATGTGGAGCGAATTGGGGTACAGGTGCCAAAGGAGGTAGCTACTAAGCACTCGGTACCTCTGATACTGGGAATTAACGCCTTGCTCATCCGCAGCGGCCCCATAGAGGCCATTATCCAGCGGATAAAGGAATACATCGCCCAAGGGGCACCTGGGGGCAAGTTGGGTATCTTCCTCAACAGCCTTCCGGCCGACACGCCTCCGGAACATATCCACGCTGCGGTGGCGGCTATTCGCACCTTTGGCCGCTACCCACTAGCAAAGGACATGGATGCCCTGGAGGTCAAGATTCCGCCTAGAGAAAGCTTTGCCGAGTTCGTTCGCCGCAAACAACAAGACAACCCTGAAGGTTATACTTTCTCCTGGCTGGATGAGGCCCATTTAAAGGAATAGCCGCCCCAACCAAGCCAGCAGCACCAATCGGCCTAGGGCAAGGTTTACATTCCAGCTGAGGGTGGTCATATGTTTAAACTTAGCACTGAACAACATACAGCTGTGATTAACAACACTCACATTGGCGGTCAGCCGGGGGAGTGGCCTACCGTCCTTTGCGGGAGCATATTCTTTGCCGGCCACAAGATCGTCAAGGATCCTGAGGCGGGGATTTTCGATGAGCAGGCTGCCTTGGAGCTTCTTAAAACCGAAGGTAGACTCGCCGACGAATACGGTCTCGGGCGCATGGTGGACGTCATTGGCGAGACCGGAACCGCCTTAAAGAGCTACGTCAAGTTTGTCTTGGAGAACACCGATTGTCCCCTTTTGGTGGATTCTTCCTCGGTGAGGGCCCTCCTTGACGCTTTCCAGTACTTTGCTGGCAGCCAGGTCATGGAACGGCTAGTTTACAATTCTATCGACCCTCGGCAT
>JACIYF010000057.1 GCA_014360065.1 Clostridia bacterium
AGCTGCTCGAGCAAAGTGTCGGACTGCTCCAGAATTGCTGCCAGCTGTTCGTTACCTGCCAGCCCCCGTATTTCTTCCAAGTGAGCTTTGGATGGACGCTGGGGCAGGGGCGGATCGCCACCGGCATGATCGGCCAATTCTGCAAGCCTGGCAAGAAATTGCCCGGCTACTGAGGATTCCTCGCCCGCTTTACAGTTAAACCCAGCAGTTTGGAAAAGATTTCGCAGCTTCATGCGGCTGCGGACATCTATGGTTACCGTTTCTACTCGGAAGTCGGTGGCCGAAATCTTGGCTTGATCCAATTGACCGCGGTCAAGTTGCACACCTTTATACAGAGCGCGGAGGTGTCCAGTGGTAAATAGCGTAATCAAAGCAGCATCAATAGCATCACGCGGCCAACCATAAGGTGCTTTTTCAAAGGTTTCGCGAATTTCCTTGCCTGTCTTGCCAGAACCAATGCCAGAAAGAATAGCCGAACAGACTGGGTGTTTTTCGGGCGCATCATTCCACCCTACAGCTTGGAAGGCGGCTTCGTCGCCATTCTTAGCTCGATTAATAACGGCTGGCCACCTGTCGTCATCGGCCTCTCGAAACTCTCGAAACAGGCGATCTAAGGAGGCCTCAGCGGCTTCGCGTATTCTTTCCTCCAGGGAATGCTCAACCCGCTCCTGACCCCCACCCTGGAACACTTTAGCCGCATTAATTACCTCCCGAATAATGCTGTCTCGGGTGGCCTCTGCCATTCTCATGCGGGTAACCATGGCATCGTGAGCTTCCCGTCCCGGATCTGAGCTAGGGGTACCCTTAAACTCGATGGTTGCCTTAGCCGCCTCGTATTCGAGAATGGCTTTTTTCAGATCCTCGGCGCTCAACTTGGGGATATACACGAAAATGGTCGGGCTATCGCTACCCGCAGCCCGGGCATCGGCCACTACAGCGCTTTCGCTTTCTCCCCAGCCATCGCGAACCCAGACCGGGATCTCATTGCCCTTGGCCTCGGGTGGTTCACTGCCAAAATAAATCGCCAGCTTACGCGGCTCCTTGCACTTCCCCTGGAGGAGTCTGATGTTTCCAAGGACGTCCATACAAGCCGAATTCAACAGTGCCGAACGTTTGCTAGACAAAGCTGTAAAGTCGCTATTTAGCCGGGTTTGCCGGTTGCGGAATTCGCGGTCCCATTCACTGCTTTCCCTAGTCTGCAGACTGTATTCTTCATCCAGCTTAATGAGCTTCCCCTGCTCAACCAATTCCTCGAGAATCCGGGGAATCTCTCTCCGCAAGGTAGGCCCGTCATTGGCTAGATCGCTGATCAAAAGGTCCGCCAACATGTCGGCAGTGGCACGGACGCCAATGTCGGCGATGCCTTCGCGAGGGAGCTTGCGAATGAGGAATATGAGGGCGCAGAGGCGTTTGGCTAACGAGCCCTCCGGCGTCCCATCCTCTAGGTTACGAATGATCTCATCGATCTCCCGTAAGAGAACCCCAGTGCGCAGCAAATCCGGCTGGAGTTGGTCAAAAATGAAGTCCGCCGGTATGACCGTACCCAAAGGTTGGGCGGCAACCTCCCGCACAGCATCGTGAACAATGCGCAGTTGGGTACGCAGTTGGCTGCTAGTCCCGGGAATGTCAACAGAGCGAAGGACATGCTCCCAGAACCGGCGCCGGGTAGGCAGAAGCGGGTAATCTTCAACAATGATGTTCCGATCTTCGCTTCGAGGGGCAATTCGGGTACTCACAAGCTGGCGTTCAATTTCGCCAGCGTGGGCGGTCAATACTTCTTCGATGCTTTTAAGCTTGTCTGCCTTTTTAGCCAGCACTACCCGGCGAGTAACAGTCTCGACATCCGTGTCAGAAAGTTCCACGGGTACGGTAAAACGATCCTTTAATCTCTGGAGAAGCGGAAGGCTGCCGCTTAGCGCCGTTTGGCCAGCGCCTACAAGCAGTATCCGGCTATCAAGCTGCTTACAAAGGGCCTCAGCTACCTCTTGAACATCATATGAACGAGCCGTGCTGTCACCGATAAACAGCTGGATTTCGTCCAGCACAATTGCCGTACAGGGAAGCTGGCCGTCTACAGATAGGACATCCCGAATGATGCGAATAAACTCGGTCGTCGGGATATCGTCCGCATCGGGAAACTGAGTACGAATGGTAACCCGCACCTGTTTGGGATCTGGGGCAAAATTAGGGTCGGCCTCAAGCAGCGCTTGAGCCAACACCGGGCTAGCGTATAGATGGCGTAGCTCGTGTCGAAAATCCTTACCTTGGTCTTCAACGAGCCTCCTGACCTTATCATAGATTCCGTTTTCTTGTAGCCAAAGGCAAAACTGCGCCTGCGGCAAAGACTCCGGCAGGCCCTTCGACCGGAAGATGATACTGAGAACAGCAAGGCGGAGACTCTTCCCTCCTCCAGACGGCAGCGTCCCTGCCGCGGCATGAAGTCCACCACATCTTTTCCCTAGAGTATCAAGCTCTTTAAGAAGATCCTTTACTTCAACTGGTAGCGAAGCTAATTCCCGAGCAGTGGCTCCATCCGTACCGAGCTTGGTGTTAACCCACAAATGACGCAGCATTTTCAGGAGATGGGACTTACCGCTGCCGAAAAAGCCACTCACCCAAACAGCTGGCTGGCTGGTGGAATTCACATTGCTCAAGTAAGACTCTAGGATACGTATGAGTCCATCTTTGTATTGTCCTTCGCAAACGAAATGCTCCAATTCATAGCGGAGGGTTTCAATCTCCTTTGAGGTTGTCGCTTCCGCAACTGTGGCTACTCCGTCGTTAACTAGCCTTGAAGCAACGGGGTCACGCTGGAAGATCTCATAGTTTCTCATAGGTCATTCACCCCATTATGTAAGGTGATGGGAATGGCCAAGTAATTCCACCCATCTCGGGCATCAAGTAAGCGGTAATTGTTGTTTTCAAATTCGCCGGGGAAAAACACTAGCAGTCGACCACGGATATCCCGTACAACCTCCCTCAAAACAAGCGAAAGCTTGGTAAACCCATATAGACTGGCCACGCCATAGACAGCAACTACAGTATTAGCGTCAACATCCTTATCAGTGAGCGCTTGGCGGAGCTCTTCAGCTGCAAAATGTAGAAACTCGGTTTCAAGCGGCATCGCTAAGTCTTCCGGCTCTTGGAAGTAGATTTCCTTGTATTCCAAGGAGCACATCCACCGGGCAAAGGTCTTGGTGAAGTCCACCAACTTCCACTTATGTCCGGCACCAACGGTGGCCATTTCAAAGAGCTCTAGCCTAGCCCGAATTCTTCGCTCCTCGGCCTTAGGATAGACAATAAAGATGGTCCTTTGCTCACCAGCTAGATTCCGCTGCCATGGTGTAGCGATGTGGTTGCGATAGCGGTTAGCTAGCTCCTCAATTCTTCCCACGGATCAATCTCCTTTCATCCTCAGTCAGCATCCGGTCAACTGAAACCTCGATCATGCCCCCAGCATACCTGATATCCAAAAAGCCAAGGCGCTTAGCCTCCACCGCTAGGGAGGTAAACTCTTCCGCCGAGGTATCCAGCACCCTGGCCCATAGTGTTTTGAACAGACCAGGCCCCCGAGCACCCAGCAAGTAACCCAAAAGGAGAGCATAGCTGGTAACGATAGGCGTAGGCTCAACCTTCTGACGAATCTTCCGAACCCGTCCTTTTAGGTGACCGGATTGGGTCCAGGAGGAAGAAGCGTTGCGCACGACCTTATCAAGCGTACGGTCATTGAATCTATTCCTCGTGTTTTCCCGAAGAGCGTCAATCATTTGCTGCCGGGCCAGTTCCTCTCCAGGCCGCATTTGCAAGATGGGCAAAGAGGTGACCCGCAACAGAGGATCTCTAGCCATAGCGGCAAGCAAACCTAGGAGGGGACGCCCTTTTTCGTCCATGTCCCAGAAGCAACGTAAAACCCTAAATATAGCTAGCGATGGATCAAGACCGTATAACTCCCGCATCCGCTGGCTAGAAATTCTTCGATTTGCGACTGTCCGCTTCCCCAAGCAATTATTGCCAACAATGGCGTTCACGTATATGTCACGGGTGGCCTTTTCGCCGCATTGCTGAAATAGCAACGACAGATCTCTTATCATGATAGTCCTGCTAGTATGAGTGCCTTTGTCACCAAAGCGGAAACCGAGCTGCTCCCAAAAGGTATAGGGTGGGGGAGCTTGACCTTGCATGGCTTCGACCAGAATCGGATCATTAGTCACGTATGTTGCACCGCCTTTTTCGCCGGCAAGTTTGCCGTCAAACTTATCCTAACTTATTTTGGAAGGCTTAGCAAGAATAAGAGTGGAACTTTTCTGTTTACTGGAAGTTTGATAGCTGGAGAACTGGGTACTGGTAGCAACAGGCTTTCTTTTGGCCTCCTGCGCGAACGTCAAAAGGGACAAGGGAATTGGTTCCCTTGTCCCCTTATGCTCGATTTTGGCCTAGCGCCCACACTGCCGTTTCTTTATCACCCGGTCATTAGCCAGCGCGGAAGGCATGGGTGTGCCTACTCTGGTATCTACTCCACCGTCACGCTCTTGGCCAGGTTGCGGGGTTGATCGACGTCGCAGCCGCGGGCAACGGCAGCATAGTAGGCCAAAAGCTGCAGCGGGATGACCGCCAGGATGGGCACCCACTGGGGCGCCGTCTGGGGCAGGACCAGCATCTCATCCACCGCCTCGGCCACCTGGCTTTCCACCTCCGGCACCGTCACGCCGATGGTCCAGCCGCCCCGGGCTTTGACTTCCTTGATGTTGCTGATGGTCTTCTCGGCCAGGTGGGGCTGGGTAACCAAGCAGACGACCGGCACCCCTTCCTCAATGAGGGCCAGGGTTCCGTGCTTCAGCTCCCCGGCGGCATAGGCCTCGGCGTGAATATAGGAGATTTCCTTGAGCTTGAGCGCCCCTTCCAGGGCCGCAGCATAGTCAAGCCCCCGGCCGATGAAGAAGGCGTTTTGATGCTGGGCGATCCGCTGCGCCAGCCCCCGCACCTGCTGGCTGAGATCCAGGGTTTGCTGGGCCTTCCGGGGTATCTCCGCTAGCTCAGCCCCCAGCCAAGCCAGCTCCCGCCGGTCAAAGGTACGGCTGCAGCGAATTTGAGCCAAATACAGGCCGATCAGGCCTAAGGCCAAAAGCTGGGTGGTATAAGCCTTGGTAGAAGCTACGGCTATCTCCGGCCCGGCCCAGGTATAGAGGACATGGTCGGCTTCCCGGGATACCGAGCTTCCCACCACGTTGGTAATGGCCAGCACTCGGCTGCCCCGCCCCTTGGCCTCGCGCAGCGCCGCCAGGGTGTCGGCGGTCTCGCCCGACTGGCTGACCACCGTCACCAAGGTCTCCGGCCCCAAAAGGGGCACGTCCCGGTAGCGAAACTCCGAGGCCAGGTCCACCTCCACCGGCAGGCCCACCAGGTGCTCCCACAGGCGCTTCCCCACCATGGCGGCATGGTAAGCGGTACCGCAAGCTACGCCGTGGATCTGCCGCAAGCTGTTGATATAGTCCTTCTCAAGCCCTAGCTCCTCAAGGCTAGGAAGAAAGCCTAAACCGCCTTCGCCGGGTGTAAGCCGCCCGGCCAGAGTATCGCGCAGGGCGCGGGGCTGCTCAAAGATCTCTTTGAGCATGAAGTGGTCCCAGCCTTCCCGCTCCGCCGCCTTGGCATCCCACTTGACCCGGAAGATCTCCTTAGTCACCGGCAAGCCATCGGGACCAAAAACTTCAGCCCCACCGCGGCTCAGGCGGATGACCTCGCCATCGTCAATCAGGAGAGTATCCCGGGTGTACGGCAACAAGGCCGGGATGTCGGAAGCCAGGAAATATTCCCCATCATTTAAGCCTACCACCAGCGGGCTATCCTTGCGGGCGGCTACGATCTCTCCCGGAGCTGCCTCGGAGATCACCGCCAGGGCGTACGACCCCCGTACCGCCTCCACCGCCGCCCGGACCGCCTCCAGGAGGCTTCCGCGCTCCTTTAAATACTTCTCGATCAGGTGGGCCAGGACTTCGGTATCGGTTTCGGAGGTAAAAACGTGGCCTTCCGCCAAGAGCTTGACCTTTAGCTCCTGGTAATTCTCAATGATCCCGTTATGAACCACCGCCAGCGTGCCCGAGCAGTCGGTGTGGGGGTGGGCATTGGTATCGGAAGGCGCTCCGTGGGTGGCCCACCGGGTATGGCCAATGCCGATGTTGCTGGCGACATGGGTTTGACTAAGCTTTTCCTCAAGAACTGCCAACTTACCTTTAGCTTTATTTACTTTAAGCTTGTTATCGTTAAGCACGGCAATGCCAGCTGAATCGTAGCCGCGGTATTCCAGCCGGTGCAGGCCTTCAAGCAACACAGGTACCACCGGCCGGCTACCTACATAGCCAACTATTCCGCACATCTCGTCTCCTTTCTCCTACCCAGCGTCCTTTGTCCCCGCGATTGCTCACGGGCTTTGTAACGCCTTTAACGGTCGTAGGCGACCGGAGGGCATCCGCCGAAAGCTTCGATAAACCCTCACCTCGTCGACCGCTAAACCCTGGAGGCTAGCGGTCCTGGCGCTAACCAGATTCCTCGGCGACCTTTTTTAAAATATGGGACTCGCCCTTCCTCGACTTACCCTTTCATTCTCACCCCCTAGCCATAATTGGCTCGCTCTTTTCATGCCTGGTTGGGCGGCGGCTAGGTTAGATACCTTTCCACCACTTCTTTTAGACCGCCTAAAATCGATTTGAGTTCCCCTTCATCAGGACCTTCGGCCATCAGCCTCAACACCGGCTCGGTCCCCGAAGGCCGTACCAATATCCGCCCCCGGCCCGCCAGCTGCTCTTGGGCCGCTTGGACTGCCTCCTTGAGAGGCTGGCAATGGTCGAGGCCGTTTTTGTCCCGCACCCGCACATTGACCATCAACTGGGGCAAGCGCTGCATCTGCTTAGCCAGCTCGGACAGGTCGGCGCCAGTGGCCGAGATCACCTGTAAAAGCTCTAGAGAGGTAAGCAGGCCATCGCCGGTGGTTTGATTATCCAAAAAGATTACATGGCCCGATTGTTCACCGCCCAGAGCGGCCCCGCTCTTCAGCATTTCCTCAAGGACGTAGCGGTCCCCAACCTTGGTCTGAATTACCTCCACCCCTTCCTTCTGGAAGGCCTGGTGTAGGCCTAGGTTGCTCATCACCGTCACCACCACCCGGTCATTCAAAAGCCGCTTTTGGCGCTTACGCTCGAGCCCGCAGATGACCATGATGGCATCGCCATCCACCAGGTTGCCTCGCTCATCCACGGCAATGACCCGATCGGCATCCCCGTCATAGGCTAGCCCCAGATCGGCGCCATGGTGGACTACCGCCTGCTGCAGCTGGGCCGGATGGGTGGAGCCGCAGGCGGAGTTGATATTGACTCCATCAGGGCTGGCATTGATAACCACCACCTCCGCCCCCAAATCGCCCAGTAAATTGGGGGCCAGCCGGTAGGAAGCCCCGTTGGCGCAATCCACCACTATGCGCAGGCCCGCCAAGTTAGAGGGTATGGCTTCCTCCAGATAATCGATGTAACGCAAGGGGGCATCGGGAAGTTCAACTACCCTCCCCACCTCTTTGCCTACCGGCGCCGGGGTAGCATCCCAAGCTGAGGTAGCTATGGCCTGCTCAATTTTTTCTTCCACCGCATCTGGGAGCTTGAACCCATTGCCGCCAAAGAACTTGATGCCGTTATCTTCCATGGGATTGTGGGAAGCAGAGATGACCACTCCCGCATCGGCACCTAAAAGCCGGGTCAACACTGCCACCCCCGGGGTAGGAACTACCCCCACCTTGAGCACATCTCCACCCATGGAACAAATCCCGGCCACCAAGGCTGCCTCCAGCATATCCCCGGAGATGCGGGTATCCCGCCCCAACACGATGCGGGGGCGCCGGTTGCCCTCGGAAAGCACCAGAGCCCCAGCTCGACCCAACTTAAAGGCCAATTCCGCTGAGAGCTCCCGATTGGCCACCCCCCGAACTCCGTCGGTACCAAAGAGATTACCCAAAACTTTCTCCCCCCGCTTGCCAAGTCATGTTGATGTTCCGCGGCTTAAACTATGTGGCGGCCTGCTGATTATGGCCGCGCCCATTATATCAGTTATGCCTCGCCTCATACTATATGTTTATGCGCCAGCGCGCCTATTGGGCCCCAGTCTGGCTCAAGCCTAAGGGCTTGGGCGGAAACTCCTAGATTGCCTGGCCTTTGCTACTGCCATCACAGCCGGGACGCCACTGCCCCCGCGGCTGCCAAAGCCTAGGCCCCGCCTGCGGTTTTGCCTATCTCCACCACCGCCATCACCTGGAGAGTTCCCGGCAAGTTAGTCTGGGCCGGCACCTGAAGCTTGACCTCCTGGGTAATGGTGCGTTTGGCCCCACTGATATCGATAGGCTCAGTATTGATGGCCAGGAGCTGGTCCAGCACGTTCTGGGGTCCAAAAACCACCACCGTCTGAGGGCTGACCAGGATGCGCTGAACCTGATAGCCAGGCGCTACTTGCCCGCTCACCTGCACCCTTACCGGCAACACTCGGCTGGGCTGCTCGGCCACGATGGGGATCCATACCGAGGCGGTGGCCGGGGTAATCTCCACCCACTCGTCCAGGTATTGGCCATTCTTACTCTGGGCCCGGAGCGGAACCTCGCCCCGGAAATCCTGATTGCGCCCAGAAAGGTCCACTTCCGCTACGATGCGCTGGACTTGGCTTAAAACCGCCTCGGGCCCGCTCACCGTTACCTGGGAAGGGCTGAGTACCGGCTCTGCCGCCTGCACCCCGGCCGCCACCTTGCCCTTGGCTACCAGCTCTACCTCCACGGGCCGAGAGGCCTTCTGGTCGATGATTACTTCCGCCTGGGCCGGTTCCACCGCCACCAGCTTCAAGGAAGGCGGCACCGTCACCTGCACCGGCACGGTATTGGCCCCCAGGTGCACCCCACCCAGGTTTAGGTAAGCTTGGATCTCCCGGGGGAGCACATGGTCCACGGTTCCCCCCTTTCCCTGCACCCGCACCTGGACGCGACTGGGCTTTTGGGCCACGACCAAATTATCAGCTAGCTGCCGGACCTCCAAAGGCACATCCAGGACATTTTCCCGCACCGGGTTGGTGGCCACAGCCACATAGAACCATAGCCCCACCGCAATGGCCACCGAAAGTATCTTTAAGAATAAGTCCGAGTTCCAAAAATCCTTCACTCTTTAACCCTCCGGCCCCACCACGGAGTGGAATTGGGTTCAGCGATCAACAGTTCTTGCAGGAGCTGGCGCAAATCGTTGGCCTCTAGGTAGCGGGTGAGCTTCCCATCTTCCGCCACCGAGATGGCCCCTGTCTCCTCGGAAACGATTACCACCACCGCATCCGAGATTTCCGATATGCCGAGGCCGGCCCGATGGCGGGTGCCCAGCTGCTTGCTCAGGTATGGGCTATCCGAAAGGGGTAAAAAACACCCGGCCGCCGCCACCCGGTTGCCGCGGATTATGGCCGCCCCGTCGTGGAGGGGAGAATTGGGCACAAAAATATTGAGTAATAATTCCGATGACACTAGGCCATCCACCTTGACTCCAGTCTCCATAAACTCATTTAGTCCAGTTTCCCGCTCCAGCACCACCAAGGCCCCGGTCTTGCGCCGGCTCATTACCTGGGTGGCTCGCACCACCTCATCGATGATTCGAGTGGCATCTTCGGGACCCAGAAGGCCAACCGGCCCCCCAAAGAATCTCCCCCTGCCCAGCTGCTCCAGGGTGCGCCTTAGCTCTGGCTGGAAAACCACCGGCAGCGCCACCAGGATAACCAACCGCAGCTGGTCAAGGATCCATTTGATTACCACCAGGTTTAAGGCCCAGCTGATGAGATAGGCGATGGCCAACACCGCCAAGCCCTTGATCAACTGGACGGCCCGAGTCCCGCGGATGAAGAGGAAAAAGCGATAGACAACATAGCTGACTACCGCAATGTCGACTACCATGAGAACATAATCGTACCAGTTGAAGAAGCGGAACATATTAAACCAGGAACCCAAGCCCTTCACCTCACCAGCCTTGTCCAACCAGTTGGGGCCGAACCATTTGCTGGCCAACGCGTCTTTATTATGCGGGAACCTCAGAAACTATTCAACAGTCGACCCCAAATCCCTTTTATACGCAAATAGTACAATTTTCCCGTCGATTAGGACGGCCTGCTGTTGAGCAAGGTTCCCGCATTCGGGGCAAGCCTCCGAACTCTGCGGTTTGGCCCAAGCAGTACAATTTTCCCTGGGTACAGTACAAGCACCAGACGGTTTGAGCTAGGGCTTGGCGCAAATAGTATAATTTTCCCCCGTAGGAATGGATTGCAGTTGTTAACTAACTCAAGTTGCATTACACTAAAGTGGACAAGGAGGGATGGGACTTTGCGCCTTCGGGTCAAACCTTGGCAAGCCTATGTGGCCATCATTGGCGTCATTTCCGGGTTCTTGTTGGTATCCCAAATTCAGGCTCAGCTGGCTCAACGAGCTTCCACCCAAGAAAATCGCAATATGGCCTTAGTCCGTGCCATCGAAAACAGCAAAAAACAAATTGACCAGCTAGGGAAAGAAATGGAAGCGCTGCGAAAGCAGATCAAGGATATGCAGGATAGCCAGCTCAGCGGCGAAAATGAAGTCAGCGGCCTCCAGGATAAGCTTACCCAGCTCCAGGGCCTGGCGGGCCTGACACCGGTGCAAGGGCCGGGGATTGTAATTGTCCTGGATGACAACACCGCCGGAGCCGAGGCAGCCAAGACTGATCCTAGCACCTACCAGCCTGAAGACTGGATCATCCATGACAAGAACATCCTTTATATAGTGAACGAGCTAAGGGAGGCAGGGGCTGAAGCCATCGCCGTCAATGACCAACGGGTGGTGGGCACCACCGAGATCCGTTGCCAAGGCAATGTAATCAACATTAACCAGGTGCCACTGGCGCCACCCTACGAAATCAAGGCCATCGGCGACCCGGCCCGGTTGGAACAAGCCATCGCCTCCGGGGAAGAGTTTCCCTACCTGAAGCTGCGGCAGTTTCCGGTTAAGCTTTCCCAAAGCCAACACTTGGAGCTGCCGGCTTACCGCAGCAACTTGAAAGTAGATGCCTTAAAGCCTCTCGGAGAAAAGGAGAATTCCTAGGGTGGCGGTTCTAAGAAAAGCTTTCCAACCCAAAAGCTGGACTCTAACCTTAACCTGCGTCCTCCTGGTTTTGGGAATCATGCTTTCCATTCAGTTTCGCACCCAGCAGGATCTGGCCAAGGTCCTCACTGCCCAAAAGACCGAGGATTTAGTGGCCATTTGGGATTCGCTGGAGCAGAAGCGGGGGGCGCTGGAGCAGGAAATCGACAAGCTCCGTCAGCAGCAGTTTAAGCTTTCCCAGGCCATCAACTCGCGCCAAACTACCATTGCCAACGCCGCCAAGGATATTGAAAAGCTGGAGTTGGCCCTGGGGGCCTTGCCGGCCTCCGGTCCCGGGATCACTGTAACCATAACCGGCGATACCCCGATCCTGTATTTGGACTTGATTGACTTGATCAACGAACTTTGGACCGCCGGAGCCCAGGCCATTGCCGTAAATGAGCACCGCATCACCGCTTACACTGCCATCGGCTTCACCCAGAAGGAGGAAACTTTAGGGATAACTATAAACGGCAAGCCGCTTTTATTCCCCATCGTGGTCAAGGCCATCGGCGACCCGCACACCCTAAAGACCGGCCTTACCTACCCCGGAGGCATAGTCTCCAACTTCACCACCATGTACAAAGTGCCTCCGGTCATTAGCGAAAAGGAAAAGATTGACGTGCCGGCGGCCACCAACCTCCCTAGCCTTCAACATGCCAAGATCAAAAGCTGAGGGTATGCTTGAGCTTCCACTTGCTCCCGATGATCCTTGCGGGCTAGGCTAGCTTCGCCTCAAGTGCCCAAACGGAGCTCGGGGGCTAAGGGGCCGCTTTGGCCTGGTCGGAAGGGAGGGCGCCCCTCTCCTCCCGCAGCAGGGCATAATCCATGCTATCCACCAGCGCTTGCCAGCTAGCTTCAATGATGTTTTCCGATACTCCCACCGTGCTCCAGGAGGAAGCACCGTCCTGGGATTCAATCAGCACCCGAACCTTGGCACCAGTACCATCCTTTTCATCCAGTACTCGCACCTTGTAGTCGGTGAGCCGCATCCGCTTGAGCACCGGATAGATGTCCTCCAAAGCTTTGCGCAGGGCATTGTCCAGGGCATTTACCGGGCCGTTGCCTTCGGCGGCGGTGTGGACCACGTGGTCCTTGACCCGAAGTTTAATCACCGCCTCCGAGATCATGTCTCGGTCGGCATGTTTTTCCACCAGGACCTTGAAGGACTCTAGTTTAAAGGCAGGGGCATAATGCCCAAGAGTTTTGCGCACCAAAAGCTCCAGGGAAGCATCGGCCCCTTCAAACTGGAATCCCTCGTATTCGAGCCGCTTGATTTCATCCACCACCGCCCGGACCGCATCGCCCAGCTCCAAATCCACTCCCAGCTCTTTTAGCTTGTAGCGGAGGTTTGCGGCCCCGGAGAGCTCGGAAATCAATACCCGCCGTTCGTTCCCCACCGCCCGGGGATCCACGTGCTCGTAGGTAGTGGCGTCCTTGAGGATGCCGCTCACATGCACCCCGCCCTTGTGGGCAAAAGCGCTCCGGCCCACAAAGGGCTGGCTGTTATGGGGAACCACGTTGGCAATCTCCCCTACATAGCGGGAGACATCGGTCAGCCGAGTCAGATTCCCTGGAGGCAAGCAGGCATAGCCCAGCTTGAGCTCTAGGTTGGGAATTACCGAGGCTAGGCAAGCGTTGCCGCAGCGCTCCCCATAACCGTTTATGGTCCCCTGGACTTGCCTGGCTCCTGCCGCCACCGCCGCCAGAGCGTTGGCCACCGCCAGCTCCCCATCGTTATGGGTATGAATCCCCAGGCGTACCTCCGGCCCTAAGGTACCGCCCACCTGTTCCACGATGTCCTTCACCTGGTGGGGCAAAGCGCCACCGTTGGTATCGCACAGCACGATCCAGTCGGCCCCGGCTTGGGCTGCCGCCTTGAGGGTAGCTAGGGCATAATCACGGTTGCGGATAAAGCCGTCAAAGAAGTGTTCGGCATCAAAGATGACTTCCAAGCCATGGGCTTTGAGAAAATGGACGCTATCGGCAATCATGGCTAGATTCTCTTCCAAGGTGGTGCCCAGGGCAGTTTCCACATGGTAATCCCAAGCTTTACCCACCAGGCAACCGCAAGGGGCCCCTGATTGTACCAGGCAAACCAAATTGTAGTCGCTTTCGGCCTGAGTCAGCGGCCGGCGGGTGCTGCCAAAGGCTACCACCCGGCTATGCCGGAGCCCCAAGGAACGCACCCGCTTGTAGAACTCCATGTCCTTGGGGTTGGAGCCCGGCCAGCCCCCTTCCAGGTAATCCACGCCTAGATAGTCTAGCTTGGCAGCAATTTTGAGCTTATCCTCCAGGGAGAGGCTGATTCCCTCCCCCTGAGCGCCATCCCGCAAGGTGGTATCATAAATATAGATCTTGGCCCTATCCACCACATCGTTGACTGCCATACCATCAACCCCTAAACTGGCTGCAGATGCTTCCGGAACGTTTCCCATGCCGGGACGCTGGCGCCGGCGAAAGACTGGCCTCGCCAGCGATCCGTACGGCTCCCCCCTCGCCCGTCGGCGGGCTGCCCGGCCAATCGGACCTCCATGTCCGTGGCCGGCTCCGGGCGTCCTGCCCTCCGGCCCGCCTTCGGGCTCGGTCTCGCCAACGGCTCGCAGGGCTCGCCCAAAGTCGCCTTACGCCAGCAACCCTGGCATTTTCATACTTCTTTTGGGTGGACCCCCATCCCCCATTCCCGGCCTTAGCTCTGCGTTGGCCAAGCCCTGGTCGGGCCTAGCCTGGGACTTAAGTCCTATTCCAAGTGCCGGCACACTAGATCGCCCATTTCGGCGGTGCTCACCTTCTGGCAACCCGGCTGCATGATGTCGGCGGTGCGGTAGCCTTGGGCCAGCACCTGGGCCACTGCTCTCTCGATGCTATGGGCAGCCTGCAGGTTGCCCACGCTATAGCGTAAGAGGAGGGCAGCTGAAAGGATGCTAGCCAGGGGATTAGCCTCGCCCCTGCCGGCAATGTCGGGAGCAGAGCCGTGGGCCGGCTCATAGAGCGCCGTCCTCCCTCCCAAGCTAGCCGAAGCCATCATACCAATGGAGCCAGAGATCATGGAGGCCAGATCGGTAAGGATATCGCCAAAAGTATTCTCGGTGACGATGACATCGAATTGGCTAGGATTACGTACCAGCTGCATGGCGCAGTTGTCTACATACATATGTTCCAGGTGCACCTCCGGGTACTCCTGGTGCACCTCATTGACTACTTCCCGCCACAGCCTAGAGGTCTCAAGCACGTTGGCCTTATCCACCGAAGTCACCTTATTTCGGCGCCCTTTGGCAGCTTCAAAGGCTACCCGGGCGATGCGGGCAATTTCCGCCGTGGAATAGACCATCATGTCGCTGGCCATTTCCCCGCTGGCTACCTTCTCCCGCTTTTTTTCACCAAAATAGAGGCCGCCGGTCAGCTCCCGCACCACCAGAAGGTCGGCGCCTTCGATTACTTCCGGTTTCAAGGTAGAGGCGCCCAGAAGCTCGGGGTAGACGGTCACCGGCCGCAGGTTGGCGTAGAGGCCCAAGTTTTTCCTAAGCGGCAACAAGGCCCCCACCTCCGGTCGGAGCCGGACTGGCAGATTATCCCATTTGGGTCCGCCCACCGCTCCCAAGAGCACCGCTTGGCTTTGGCGGCAGAGCTCTAGAGTTGCTTGGGGGAGCGGCTCTCCCACCGCATCCACAGCGGCTCCGCCCACTAGGCCCTCTTCCAGTTCCCACTGGATGCCGTGCTTTTGGCCTACCGCCCTCATGACCTTGACCGCCTCGGACACCACTTCCGGTCCAATCCCGTCCCCAGGCAAAACTGCTACTTTAACCATCGGCCAAACTCCTCCCTAGCCGGGCTGCCACATAGGGCATTAGGCCGCCCCGGTTGATGATCTCCTGCATGAACTCGGGAAAGGGCGTGGCCGGGTAAGTTTCTCCCCGGGTGCGATTGACGATCAACCCCCGGGCGGCATCCACCTCGATTTCATCCCCAGTAGTGACGGCAGCCGCAGCCTGGGGGGATTCAAAAATGGGTAGGCCAATGTTGATGGCGTTGCGATAAAAGATGCGGGCAAAGGAATCCGCTACCACGCAGCTTATTCCTGCCGCCTTGATGGCGATGGGGGCATGCTCCCGCGAGCTCCCGCAGCCAAAATTCTTACCTGCCACCAGGATGTCCCCAGGCCGGACCTTGCTCGGAAAATCGGGATCAGCATCCTCCATCACGTGGGCTGCTAATGCCCTGGGATCAGAAGTATTGAGAAACCTAGCCGGGATAATGGCATCGGTGTCTACGTCATCACCAAATTTCCAAGTTCTGCCTCGGTATTGCACTAGCGTACCTCCTCGGGGCCGGCGATGCGGCCGAGAATGGCGCTGGCCGCGGCCACAGCTGGATTAGCCAAATAGACTTCGCTCTCCCGGTGTCCCATGCGGCCAACAAAATTGCGGTTGGTGGTGGATATGGCCCGCTCCCCCGCGGCTAGGATGCCCATATGCCCGCCTAAGCAAGGCCCGCAGGTGGGGGTGCTCACCACCGCCTCCGCCTCTAAAAAGATATCCACCAGCCCCTCGCGCACGGCTTGCCGGTAAATGGCCTGGGTGCCGGGGATGATGATTAACCTCACTTCCGGGTGCACCTTGTGGCCCTTTAGTACCGCCGCCGCTTCCCGTAAATCTTCGATCCGGCCATTGGTACAGGAGCCGATGACCGCTTGGTCGATGGGCACAAAGCCCACCTGGCTGATGCCCCGGGAATTCTCGGGCAGGTGGGGAAAGGCCACTTGGGGCTCGATCTCGGATACATCGATCTCGATAATCTTTGCATAGGTGGCATCGGCATCGCTAAAGAGCCAGTCGGTGGCATCGCTAGCCCCACCGGCATCGCTAGCCCCACCGGCCAGAGCCGCCCCGCCCTGAGCTAGGCCCGGCGGTCGGTGCTCAGCCATGTAAGCCCAAGTCTTCTCGTCCGGGATAAAGATGCCGTTTTTGGCTCCCGCTTCGATGGCCATATTGGCCATGGTAAAGCGCCCGTCCATGGAAAGATCGGCTATGGCCTCGCCGGTAAATTCCAGGCTCTGGTAGCGAGCCCCGTCCACCCCGATGCGACCGATGGTGTAAAGGATAAGATCCTTTCCTCCTACCCAGGGTTGGCGCTGGCCCCGGTAAACCACCTTAATGGTCTCCGGTACCCGAAACCAGACCTCGCCGGTGGCCATGGCTGCCGCCATGTCGGTGCTGCCCACCCCGGTGGCAAAGGCCCCCAAGGCTCCGTAGGTGCAGGTGTGGGAGTCGGCCCCCACCACCAGCTCTCCCGGACCCACCAGCCCCAGCTCCGGCACCAAGCAGTGCTCAATCCCCATCCGCCCCACTTCGTAGTAATGGCGGATATGGAACTTGCGGGCAAATTCCCGTACCACCTTGGCCTGCTCGGCCGAAGCAATGTCCTTATTGGGGGTGAAGTGGTCGGGAATGAGCACCACCCGGTCGCTATCGAAGACCCGATCCAATCCTAAGCGCAGAAATTCCTTTATGGCTACCGGCGCGGTGATGTCGTTTCCCAGCACCAGATCCACTTTAGCGTTTATAAGCTGTCCTGGTTCCACCCGCTCCAGGCCGGCGTGGCGGGCCAGGATCTTTTCGGTTATGGTCATGCCCATTGCGGTTCCCCCTACCCTTTCTAGCCTACTTCCGCCGAAGCCATCCCGGCCTCAGCGTTGATGCGCCGCGCCCCTCCTGGCGGTTTGGACTTAACCTCATCCTCAAACTGCCAGGTAATCTTGTTCAGGGCATTGATGTAGGCTCGGGCGCTGGCCTCGATGATGTCAGTGCTGAGCCCCTTGCCGATAAAGGTTTTATCCTGGTAGGCCAGCTGCACCGTCACTTCCCCCATGGCATCGCAGCCGGAGGTGACCGCGTTTAGGGAGTAGTTCTTCAGGCTGACCTCCACCCCGGTAATCTTCTCAATGGCGCGGAAAGCAGCGTCCACCGGGCCCTCGCCGCAGGCCGCCTCTTCATATACTTCCTCGCCTACCCTAAGGCCGATGGTAGCCGTAGGT
>JACIYF010000058.1 GCA_014360065.1 Clostridia bacterium
GAGGTTAAGGGAATGGCCCCGGGGGCGCAGCTCCTCGTCATAAAAGCCATGAATCCCCAAGGCGAAGCTCCAGTGGACCTATTGATCGAGGCCATGGACTATGCGGTAGCCCACGGGGCTTCGGTGATAAACCTAAGCTTCGGCTACCAGAGCTCTGGCCGGGGCGACGAGAGCTTGGTTAGGGAAGCCCAGCGCCTGGAGAGCAATTATGGTGTCACCTTTATAGCTGCCTCCGGCAACCAGGGGCCTGGCCTCAGTACGGTCACGGCTCCGGGCGACGGCGATGGCATTTTAGGGGTAGGTGCTTACGTTTCTCCCTCTCAGTACGCCCAGCAATATGGTTACCAGGTGGCCCAGGAAGGCCTTTGGTATTTCAGCGGCATGGGACCCAGGCGAGATGGTCACTTGGCTCCGGATCTGGTGGCCCCTGGCGCTGCTATTGCTCCCACCAGTGGCATCGGTGGCAGCTATTATGGCTTGATTGAAGGGACTAGTGTGGCTTCCCCCATAGTGGCGGGAGCGGCTGCGGTCTTGCGCCAAGCGGCTCAATGGCTGGGGCAAAGGCCACCGGCGGCGGTCTATCGCCTGGCGCTGGAGCGGGGCACAAGGCCGGTGGACCACGCGACCCTTCCCGAGGCTGGCCGCGGCCTGCTTGACATTGAAAGGGCCTGGGAGCAAATGGTGGAATTGACATTTGGTAGCCCGGGAGCAGCTAGTGCCGGGGATTGGCTTACGGCCAGCACCTACAATCAAGACTTCGGCGTGGGGAAGGAAGGTTTATACGCGCGTAGTTTCCTGCCTGGCAGCATACCCTTCGTTATCGGCAATCAGTCGTCTAAGAACCGAGTGATTAATTGGTCTACCGATGCTTCTTGGATTAAGCTTGGGGCCGAGAGCACTGCCATTCCCGCCCACGGAACCAGAATACTTCCTCTGGACTACCAAGTTCCAGCCAGCCCCGGCCTTTACAGCGGCCGCATTCTGGGCACTCTGCCGGGAGAAAAAGAGGCGGCTATTGAACTTTTGGTTACTGCCATTCGTCCGGAAAGCTTGGCGCCAAACAACGGCTACCGGGCAGATTTGCAGGGGGAGCTGCCCGCTGGGGCCTGGCACCGATATTTCCTGCGGGTGGACGGCGGGGCTTCCAAGCTCAAGGTTACCATGAAGGTTGCCCAGGATGCCAGCGGGAATTTCCTGGGAAGGGTGAGGCTTTGGCTGTACAAGCCGAATGGTTCTAACCAATATGTTAGCGATTTCATTGGCCTTGCTCCCCCGGGCCAGCAGGCGCAAGGACAGGTTGACTTCCAGGTGTCGGCGCCTGAGCCGGGTACTTGGGAAGTGGTGGTCTATTCCTCAGCTGGGCTCAGTAACTGGGACAAGCTGAGCAGCCATTACCAGCTCCAGGTGGCCCTGGAAGGGGCTAGCCCACCCCCAGAGATTGGTTCCGGGCCGGGAGCCGCGGTGGCGGCGGGAAAGCTGATCGAGGTTCTTCCCCAAAAGCTTCGGCCGTCTTCGGTTGGACCTACCTTCCTGACCATCCAGGTTTGGGACCAGGCCACCTTGACTCCGGTATCCTGCGTGTTAGAGATCAATGGCAAGACTTATTGGGCCCGCCGGGGCCGGGTCACCCTCCCGTGGGCGGAAGCCGACGGCCAGCTTAAATTACGTATAGGCGTGTGATTGGCGGCAGGCCTTAGTTAACCTTTTTGCCAGGTTGGTGTCGACAATAATATAATGGTATTGGTGCCATACTAACCCCGTCAGGACTTTGTACTTGAGGGGGTTATTTTTTTGCCGGAGCTAGCTTGGGAAGCCGTTTTTACTGTAGCCTTCTTGGCGATGGGGGTATGGCTACTTTACTTCCTTAAGAAAAAGGAGCTGATCTAGTCTATGCCCTATGTAGAGGTACTGATCCAGACGGTGCTGGCTTTTGGCGCCATTATGATTTACACTCGCATCCTGGGCAAACAGCAGATCGGGCAGCTGACCTTCTTTGAATATATCAACGGCATTACCTTTGGTAGCATTGCGGCCGTTTTGGCTACCGATATCGACCCCGAGCGAACTGCGCTTCATTTCCTAGGACTGACTATATTTGCCGCTCTCACCTTTGGCATGGGTTACCTGGCCATGGTCAGCCGTCCCGCCAGGAAGCTGTTTTCAGGCGAGCCCACTATTGTGGTCCATAATGGGAAGATCCTGGAAGACAATATGCGCAAGATGCGCTATAATATCGACGAACTGCTGATGCAGCTCAGGGATAAGCAGATTTTTAACCTAGAAGATATCGAATATGCAGTGCTGGAGCCCAACGGCAACTTGAGCGTGCTGCCTAAGTCGCAGAAGCGACCGGTCACGCCGAACGACTTGGGCATCCCCACTGGCTACGAGGGAATTGCCTCGGAACTGGTGGTAGACGGCAAGATTATTTACCAAAACTTGGAGCAAAACCACCTGGACCAAAACTGGTTGCTAGGTGAGCTACAGAAACATGGAGTCACTGACATCAGGCAGGTGGCGCTGGCCACCTTAAGTACCGATGGTACGGTGTATGTGGATTTTAAGAAGGATAATTTGGCTTCTCCCACCGATATTAGTGATGCTCCGGCCGCTACCAAAACCAATCCGCCGCGGCCACACAACTAACCAGCAATCCTGGAGGTGCACCGATGATCAAATTTGGAACTGACGGCTGGAGGGCGGTCATTGCTGAGGATTTTACTTTTGCCAACCTGCGCCGGGTGGCCTGGGCCATAGGACGCTACCTGGTGGAGCAGGATGGAGGAAAAAAGGATCGGTCTCTGGTAATAGGCTACGATGGCCGCTTCTTGTCGCCTGAATTTGCCCAGGCGGCGGGTGAAGTTTTGGCAGCCCAAGGTATACCGGTACTGATTGTTTCTGCTCCCACTCCCACGCCGGTTACTGCCTTTGCCATTTGCCATTACCGAGCCCAAGGGGCGATCATGATTACTGCTAGCCACAACCCGCCCCGCTATAATGGCATCAAGTTCATTCCTGGTTACGCTGGCCCGGCCATGCCCCAAGAAACCCAAGCCATCGAAGCTTACCTCGCCCAGGCCGGTGACCAGGCTGTATCAGTCATGCCTAGGGCTGAAGCTGAGAAAGCCGGGCTCTGGCGCGAGATAGATCCCCGGTCCGACTACTTGAAGCACCTGTCGGGCTTGGTCAAGGTGGAGACCTGGGGCCAGCGTCCGCTGCGGGTGGTGGTGGACCCTCTCTACGGGGCCGGCTCCAGCTATTTAGGAGCCATCTTAGAGCAGGCAGGATGTGAGGTTACCGGCATCCATATGCAGCGGGATCCCCTCTTCGGCGAGATTCTGCCCGATCCTTCGCTACCGACTTCCCTGGATGAGCTAGCTCAATGGGTGCGCGAAGAGGATGCTGACCTAGGGTTAGCGGTGGACGGAGACGGGGATCGCTTTGGGGTAATCGACCGGGGGGGGAGGTTTTTCAGTCCCAACGAGATTCACTACTTGCTGGCCTATTACTTGGTTTCTTCCCGGGGTTGGCAAGGCCGGGCCTTGGCCCGGACGGTGGCTACCACCCACATGCTGGACCGGGTAGCCCAGCATTTTCAAGGTGAGATCTTGGAGACCCCGGTGGGATTTAAGTATATTGGTCAGGCCTTGCGGGAGCAGGGGGCGGTTTATGGGGGCGAGGAAAGCGGCGGCATGAGCATGGCTGGCCATGTGCCCGAAAAAGACGGGATCCTGGCTACCTCGTTGGTGGCGGAGGCGGTGGCAGCCACCGGGATGAGCTTAGAGGAGCAAAGGCAGGCCATAAGTAGGGAGTTGGGACGCTTGGTCAGCTGGCGCTGGGATGTGGAGGTGTCGCCCAATGATAAAAGGGAAATCCTTCAGGCCCTAAGCCATTACCATCCCCAACAGCTAGCCGGGTTGACAGTAGCTGAAAGAAAGGACCTAGACGGAACCAAGCTTATCCTAGCAGACGGCAGCTGGGTGTTAGTTCGGCCCTCGGGTACCGAGCCGGTTTTTCGCGTTTACGTTGAGGCCGAAAATGAAGGGCAAAGGGACGCCATCTACCGGGCCATTATCTCTGATCTCAACCTTGCCAGATAATGGCTTGAATTCTCCTGAGCTGGCCCGCTATTCCTTCGTCCGTAAAGCTTCATTTCGGTTCCCGCGCCCAGCACTTGAGATTGCATCTGGAGGATAACGTCCTCCGTCCAGGGTTAAGTGCTGGGTGTGGTGCCGCCGGGGTGGCATGGGGGGTTGGTTATGGAGACAGATAAAGCTGGTATTCCTCAGGGGAGAGCTCGCGATAACACATGGGACAGAGTTCTCCCTTGCCCGGAATGGCCACCGGGGGGATGTCGGCCATGATTTCGCTTAGTCGGAGCGATTGGCCGCACCTTATGCAGGTATCGGGGTCGGCGTCATAGGGCATGGGCATAGGCCTTTCTCCTTCCCTTGGCTTTTAAGTAGATCTAGACTTTCTTATTGTGCCTCCTGCTTTCCCGGCTATACGCCAGGCCTAAATTAGCCTACACCCACCTCAAAACGACCATTCGCATCCGGCCGGGGCACTGGTCCCCAGCACTCAACCGTGGGCTCGATATAACCCGATAGAACCTTGGCTACTTGCTCCGCGTGAGCTCCCTACCTACGAAGCCTTCTTTTTCACTATCCGATGGGGCGGCTTGGCCGTATGGGGCACTCCCCCTGGCGCCTGCATAGTATATAGGGCCAATCATGTCTTCGGGGGATGGTGGGGATGCCGGGCGTAAGCCTGGAGGTGCTGCTGGTTTGGCTAGGAGCGTGGTTAGTGCTGTTGGGTTGGGGGTATTGGGTATCGGCCTATGCTGGCAGCCCGGTCACCGTATGGATAGTCTTGGTGGGGGAGCGGGCAGGCGAATGGATAGAAAGGGTCTTACGAGGGCTGCTTTTGGTGAGCAGCTACGGTTTTCGGATTACCCGGATAGTGGTGGCCGACGCGGTAGCCAGCGATCAAGTGATTAAGGTGCTGGAACGCTTCCAACGGCGGGGATATGAGTTTAACTATCAACGTCTGGAGCTAGGAGGTCTGGGTACCGGAAAGATGAGTCGGCTAGCATTTTTAGTTACCGAGGAGTCCCCCGTAACGCTAGCTGGTGGCACCACGAACGATGAAAATACCAGGGTAATGCTGGGGGGCTGGTCCGGAAGCGACATTAAGCCGAGCGGCTAAGCCACCTCAGCGACAGCGAGGGCTGAGGCGGGCCGGAGGGCAGGACGCCCGGAGCCGGCTACGGACATGGACGTCCGATTGGCCGGGAAGCCCGCCGAAGCCCGAGATGGAGCGCTAGGTGGCTCCGCGCAGGATTACGGAGCGGAGGACCAGCCCCCCAGGTTGGAAGTAAGTTATTCGAAGGATGTTCTGGAATAAATTGGTATAGAGGCAGGATTTCTGATCCTGGTCTAGAATTCTATGCCGAGATCAATCCCACTTTCCCTCAGGGGGTGCGGGCGTGCCAGGGGCTTGGGATCGGGGATACCGCCTGTACTGGGTAAGGTGCGAAGACGGGGACCGGGTGGACCTTACCCCGCAACCCTATTTGGACTTTCTCTTTTGGAAAGGCCATAGTGGTTTTAAAGAAATGGCCCTCATCACTCCTTTCTTGCCCCTAGGTATTGCTGAATACCTGAAGCGGCGGCTGGACCCCCAAAGTCTAGCCACATCTAAAGGTCGGCCCCTTTCTTGGTACTCGGTCTCGGCGGCCAAGCTAACTGGTGAGCTAGATCCAGAGCGGAAGTTTGCACCTATGGTAGAGAAGATCTTGGGGCGAGCCATGCCAGAAGCCGCTATGCCCAGCCAGGCCGATTTGGACCGAGTTCGCTCCCTCTTGGCCGGGAAAATCCTTTTGGGTGATGAGATTGGTAGCCTTCTGGACCAGCACAAGCTGGTGCTAAACGGCAATCTAGAGCATCTGCTCCACCTCCTCTATTTGAAGGCGGAGGTTAAGAGATACCCGGCTATAGGTTTTCAGGCGCCGGGCTTTCCCGTTTGCAATCATTGTGGACAGGCTACCCGCCTGCGAGAGCACCGCTGCGAAGGCTGTGGCGGGCATTGTTTTTATTGCGAGGAGTGCCTGATTTTAGGAGAATCCCGGCTTTGCCGAGCCCTTTATGCCATGCCTGCTCCTTTGGGGCCGGAAGCGGGAGCCAAAGAAGCGGGGACAGAAGCGGTAAACCTGGTAGAGCCCCAGCTGGACTATCCGTTGACCCCGGCTCAAGAAGACGCTTGCCGGGCGGTGCGGAGCTTTATGATGACTGATCGCCGACAGGAATGCCTGGTATGGGCGGTCTGTGGCGCCGGCAAGACCGAGGTGGCCTTGGCTGCCATTGCCCAGGCGTTGGCCCGGGGTCAAAGGGTCCTTTATGCTAGCCCCCGGCGGGAAGTGATCCAGGAACTGAAGCCTCGCCTACAAAAAGCGTTTCCCGGCCGACCTATAACCGCTCTCTATGGCGGCAGTCCTGACCGGTATTATCAGGTGGGAGATCTGGTTTTGGCCACCACCCATCAAGCCTTGAGATTCTACCAGGCCTTTGATTTGGTAGTTCTGGATGAAGTCGATGCTTTTCCGTTTGAAGGCAGTAGCATGCTTTACTATGGGGTAACCCGGGCGCAAAGGCCAGGTTCCAAAGCGCTGTACCTTACCGCTACCCCGCCGCCGGAGTTGGTACGTCGGGCCGAGCGCCGGCAAATGGAGGTAGTAAGGCTGCCGGTCCGACCCCATGGGTACCCCCTGCCGGAGCCCCAGATCATCATCGAGCGCTCCTGGGGTTCGTTGGCTGGGAAACCGGGAAGGCGGCTGCGGGATCGAGGCACAGGTGAGGCGCCTGACTGTGGGTGGGATGGGCCAGGGCCCGAGCCTTCCCAGCTAAAAGATTCCGAGGCCGAACCTTTGTTCATTCCACCTCGGGTACTCAACATCCTCCACCAGAGCGTTGAAGGAGACTTGGCCCAAGTTTTTGTTTTCGTGCCCACGGTTTACTTAACCCGTCGGGTGGGGGAAGCCCTGCGCCAGGCTATGGGCCAGCCACCCTGGGAAGGTGCTTGCGCCGACTGGGTACAGTATACTTCTGCCAAGGACCCCAAGCGGGACGAAAAACGCCAAGCCTTTGCCCGGGGCGAATTTCCCATCCTGGTATGCACTACTATCATGGAGCGGGGCATAACCATTCCCAGGGTTAACGTGGTGGTTCTATTTGCTGATCAGGAGCGCATCTTCGATCAGGCCACCTTGGTTCAGATGGCGGGTCGGGCTGGGCGTTCCCCCGAATACCCTGAAGGGCGGGTATGGTTGGTGGGTTTGCGGGCTACCGCCAGTATGGAGCGGGCGGTGGCCCACATTCGGGCCATGAATGCCGAGGCTTTCACCCGCGGCTATTTGCGGCCCCAATATTGCCATCATCGCTGCCGAGGTTAAACCTCGGCAGGCGGCTTCACATGCTCCGCTACAACCAGCTCATTCTCGGAGCATATAGGTTGGGGCTAAGGAGCAGGGATAACTCATTGGCAAGGAAGGCTTTTCGGACATGAGCCCAGATGGCAGTTGGCGATCCATCCTACTTTCCCTGATTGAGGCGGGGCTAAATCTAATCTACCCGCAACCACCGGTTTGTCCGCTATGTGGAACCACTTTGGGGTGGGACTCCAGGGTCACTACTTGGCTCTGTTCTGACTGCCAGGCAATGGTATACCAGTGGCATCAAGATTTTTACGCTTGTGCTGCCTGCGGGCGCCTGTTGCCACGCAAGGGAGAGCCTGCCTTAGCTGTACCTCCCAGGCTCTGCTGGGACTGCAGCCACCAGCGGCCGCCATTTGTGGTCGCCCGAGCCCTGGGTCCTTACCAAGATCAGCTGAAAGATGCGGTGTGGAAGCTGAAATACCAGGGAAGGCGGGATCTAGCTGAACCGTTAGGCCGGTTGATGGCCCGGGTGGCTTGGGCTGAGCCTCATACCCGCCAGCTGGCTAGCTCGGAGCAAAAGGAGCAGTGGCCAATGGTTATCCCGGTGCCTCTGCACTCGGAGCGGCTGAGGGAACGGACTTATAACCAGGCGGCGCTCCTGGCCCGGGCCTTGGGCCGGGAACTGGGGCTCCCGGTACGGGAAGACCTGCTCCTTCGGGTGCTTCCTACCCCCGACAGTACCGGGCTCACCCGGGAACAGCGGGAGCGAAGCGTTCGGGGAGCTTTCCAGGTAATTTCTGAGGATGCCAATGCTGGCTTAAAAGGGCGGGCGGTGCTTTTGGTGGACGATGTATATACCACCGGCGCCACTGTTGGCGAATGTGCCCGCACTCTCTTGGCAGCCGGGGCGAGGCAGGTGATGGTGATCACCTTGGCCACCGGCATCACCCGACCACCTGCCTTTACGGTTGGACCTGAGTAGCTTGGCTTATCCTCAGAGATTGGCGTTCACCGTTCGCGTTTGCAGCCGGTTTATTCTCCACCTTTTAACCGCTTGAGCCTGCGGTTTACTTCTTCTAACTCCTTTTCCAGGTGCTCCTTGTACTCCTCTAGCATCTCAATTTCCTCTTCCAGGCTAGGATAACCTGCTCCCCTCCACCAGTAGCCGGGAAAGCCGAAGGATAGTCCAAAGCCGAATGGGCCTCGAAACTCCCACCAGGGACCCCCCTTCTTATGCATCATCCATTCACCTCCACCCTAAGTAAAGTTTCTTCCCTTGCACCTTGAGCGGCGGGTATCCTGAAGGTCTCGATGCTAGTATCAAGATTATACCACGAGTGCCTTCGATCTTATCCGATCTTCCCCTAGGGAATGGGCCGGTAGCCCCATCCCGGAAGGTGATGACCCAACCGGGGATCCCATGGAATATCTTACCTCCATCATTCTCTACTGGATCAAGGCGAGGGTTAGGCTCGAGTAAATTCTTGCTAAGGACTTACGCAAGCAAACTAGACCCATGTTATAATCATTCCAAGGATAGGGAAAGCTTACTGGAAAGGCAGAAAGCGTATGCCTGTTCAGCTGGTTTTGGGCCGTGCTGGCAGCGGCAAGACCCATTGGGTATTGGAGTCGGTGCGAAAGCATCTTGTCGCCGGCGCTGATCCCCATGATTCAGGGCCGGCCCAGTCCCCTCTCATCATTCTGGTTCCGGAGCAGGCCACCTTTCAGACCGAGTACGCCCTTATCTCGGATCCAGACCTAGTCGGTAGCGTCCGGGCTCAAGTGCTGAGCTTCAGGCGCCTGGCGTGGCGCATCTTGCAGCAGGCAGGCGGAGCAGCCCGGCCTCCGATCGGGGAATTGGGAAAGCATATGCTGTTGCGGGCGCTGTTGGCGCGCCGGGAGGGAGAACTAGAAGTATTCGGCAAGGCAGCTCGCCAGGCTGGTTTCATCCAGCGCCTGGCCCAGACCTTGACGGAGCTCGAGGCTTACAACCTTAGCCCGGAAGGCCTACGGCGCTATAGCCGGTTCATAGAAGAGCCTGATTCCGGTCTTGGCGCCGGACGGACCGAGGGAAGGCTGCTGGCGCCAGGAGCTAGCCGATTTGTGGGGAGGAAGCTGCACGACCTAGCGGTGATTTACCAAGCTTACCAAGAGTATCTCCAGGGCCGCTACACCGACCCCGATGGGTACTTGCGTTTGGCTGCCCAGAAGTTGAAGGACGTGGGTTGGATAGCGGGGGCCCGGGTATGGGTGGATGGATTTTCAGATTTCACCCCGCAACAATATGTTCTCTTAGAAGGCCTCATCCAGGCTTGCCAGCAAGTTTACATAACTTTGGGCCTGGACCCAGACTTATACGACCAAGGGCGGGTGCGGCCTCCTTCCGACGGGGAGCCCTTCTTTATCACCCGCGAAACTCTTCACCAGCTCTGGCTTCGGGCCGAGAAGCTGAAAGTGGGGTGGCTTGAACCGGTCCAGCTTCCCCAGGGAGTAGCCGAGCCGAGCGGGGAGATGCTGCCGGGGACATCCCCAACCATGCCCATGCCGCGCTTTAAAGATGGCCGCTTGGCTCACCTGGAAGCGGAATTCTTTGAGCAACCCGGCCGGCCCTACCCGGACTGCCAACTTTCTGGGTCCCCTCTCCAGCTTGTCCGCGAGCCTCAGCCGTCGGCCGCAGGCCAACCTAATTCAGCCAAACCGGCTGAAACTGGTTCCGATTATGAACACCAGGGCATAGAAGTTTACGCCTGCATGAACCGGCAAGCCGAGGTAGAGGCTTGCGCCGAGTGTCTAGTGGAGCTGGTGCGTTCCCGAGGCTACCGCTGGCGGGAGGTGCTGGTACTGGCTTCTGACCTGGAGATCTACCACGATTTGATTGCCGCCACCTTTGCTGATTATGGCATTCCCTACTTCATCGACCGCAAGCGCCCGGTGAGCCACCACCCGCTGGTGGAACTGGTAGAGGGTTTGCTGGACCTGGTGGTCAACCACTGGGATTACGAGTCGGTATTCCGGATCCTCAAGACCGACTTCCTGCCCATACCGCGGGAGCAGGTTGACCGATTAGAGAACTACGTCCTGGCTTACGGGATTCGGGGGTCATTATGGTATTCCCAAGAGCCCTGGCGCTTTCATTCCCGGCTAACCTTGGCTGAAGACCAGGAATTAGAGCCGGAGGGACCGGTAGCCCAGGAGTTACAAATGATCAACCAAATCCGGCAGCAGGTGTTGGATGTGCTCCTGCCCTGGTACCGGCAGGTGTCCCAGGCTTTAACTTCTGATAATGAAGCTTCAGCCGGCCCGGGAGGGCGAGCCCCGGCCCGGCTGCTGACGGAGCTGCTCTACCGGCACCTGGAGAAGCTGGGTGTGCCCCAAACCTTGCACCGATGGCAGGGACAAGCCCAAACGGCCGGGGACTTAACCGCAGTTCAAATTCACAACCTGGTCTGGAACGGACTGGTGGACCTCGGCGATCAGCTGGTGGAGGCGCTAGGCGAGGAACGGCTTTCTTTGACCGAATACCGCGATATCTTGGCTACGGGGCTGGAGAGCTTGCGGCTAGGCCTCATTCCCCCTAGCTTAGACCAGGTGCTGGTGGGAGCGGTGGAGCGTTCCCGCAATCCCGAGGCCAAGGCAGCCTTCATCCTGGGAGCCAACGAGGGGCTATTGCCTCGCACCCCGACCGAGGATGAATTGCTGAACGACAAGGAGCGTCAGGAATTAGCCCGACTGGGGCTGAAGCTAGCTCCCCCCAGCCAACAAGCAGTAGTGCGCCAGCAGTACCTTACCTACATGGCCTTGACCCGGGCGTCAAAGTTTCTGTATTTGAGCTATTCCTTGGCTGATGAGGAAGGGCGGGCTTTAAATCCTTCCCTGGCAATTCGGAAGCTAAAGCGGCTCTTTCCTGACCTCCAAGAGAAATATGTAGGTCTGGAGAAATCCTTAGGGGTAACTGCCCGGCAGGCAGCTGCCTTTTTGGTTTCCCGTTGGTCGCAACTTCGGGTTCAGGCGAATTCTGGAGCCCGGAATCCTGATGAGTTGATGACCCTAACTGCCCTGCGCCGGTGGCTGGAGGCGGATCCCTCCCGCCGCCAAGAGGTTGGGCCGGTGTTGGCCAGCTTAAACTATGATAACCAAGAAAAGGCTCTTCCCCAGACCATGGTTGAGCAGCTTTACGGGCTTACCCGCGGCCACACCTTGCGCTCCAGCGTATCCCGGTTGGAACAGCTGGCCGCTTGCCCCTTTGCCCATTTTGCTGCCTATGGCTTGGGCCTCAAGGAGCGAAAGCTGTTTAGGCTGGACCCGCCCAGCATGGGCTCGTTTTTCCACGCTGCCTTGAGGACGCTGGTGGAGCGCTTGCCCCAGGGGGGAAGATCCTGGAGCCAACTCAGCCCCGAGGAGGAGGAGCTTTTGGCCAGGCAAGTGGCGGAAGAATTGACGCCCAATCTGCAAAACGAGATCCTGCTAAGCACGGCCCGCTATCGCTACCTGGCGGAAGTATTGAAGCGTACCGTAGTTCGGGCGGCAGCGGTATTGGGCAGTTATGCCCGCCGGGGATGTTTCTGGCCGGTGGCGGTGGAACTGCCCTTCGGCATGGGGGCAAGAGAGCGCGGCTCGGACCAGCTGTCGCTGCCAGCCTATGAAGTCAATTTGGGCGGCGGGAAGAAACTCTTAGTACGGGGCGTCATCGATCGGGTGGATGTGGCTTGGGGGCCAAGGCCGGAAACCCCCCCTCCAGTTGGCAACATTGCCATATTTAGAAAGCTGATGGGAAGTCCGGCTCCTGACTGGGATGCTTTTGATCCAGCTGGGCCATATGCCGGTGAGCGGGAGGGTAGTAGGGCGGACGGAAACGGGCCAGATGGGAATAAGGCCGGGGGTTCAGATGGAGCTTGGTACGTGCGGGTCATCGATTACAAGAGCTCCAAACGAAGCTGGAGACTTGATGAAACCTATTACGGACTTAGCTTGCAGCTTTTGTTGTACCTGGCAGTGGCCTGGCGGCAGGCCCAGCGCTTGGTGGAACCAGAAGCGAATTCGGCCTTAATCGTTCCGGCGGGGATGTTCTACTTTGCGGTTCAGGATCCGTTGGCGCCTCAGCCTGGGCCTACCGACCCTTCCCGAGCGGAGAAGGCATTGCGCTCCAGGCTTTGTCTGCGGGGGCTGGTAGTTGGCGATCCTACCGTGGTCCAGCTCATGGATCGGGAAGCCTGGCCTAGTACTTCGTGGCAATACGTTAAGGCCCTGAGAGACCGGGGAGTTGTGGGCCAAGAAACAGTTTCCGCTTCTCATCAACAAATGAAATTATTGCTATCCTTTTTAGATTTACGCCTCAAAGAACTAGGACAAAGGCTGCTATCAGGGGACGTGGGCATTCATCCTTATCGTAAGGGCACGAGCTCGGCTTGTCAGTTTTGCCTGTATCGGGCCGTTTGCCAATTTGAACGCGGGGTTGGCGGCAACCGCTATCGCCTGCTTTCGGATATGCAGCCGGATCAATTGTGGTCACGCCTGGAAGCGGAGGTGGCTGGAAATGAATTGGACTGATGCCCAACAGGAGGCCATCTCGGCTAACAACCGCGAACTTTTGGTGTCGGCGGCAGCCGGGGCAGGGAAGACAGCGGTGCTGGTGGAACGGGTAATCAAGAGAATCAGCGATCCGGATCATCCGCTGGATCTGGATCGATTGCTGGTGGTTACCTTTACCGAGGCAGCTGCAGCGTCTATGCGGCAACGTTTGGGGCAAGCCTTGACTGAAGCCCTGGAAGCTCGCCCCCACGATATCCGGTTGTCGCGTCAGCTTGCTTTGCTGGAGAAGGCTTCCATTAGTACCATTCATTCCTTTTGCCTTCAGCTCATGCGCCGCTATTTCTATCTCTTGGACTTGGATCCTGCCTTTCGGGTGGCCGATGAGGCGGAGGCAGAGCTGCTGCGCTGGGAAACCCTGGAACAAGTGATGGAGGAAGAGTATGGGCGCCATCTAGGTGAGTTGGCCCAGCGTTACGGCGGCAGCCGTGGCGATGAGAATCTCGAGCGGCTTATCCTCCGCCTTTATAGCTACAGCGCCAGCCATCCCGATCCTGAGGCGTGGCTGGCCCGGCAAAAACAAGCTTACGACATAGCCGATGGCGCCTCGGTGGAGGAACTACCTTGGTTTCCAGAGTTTTGGAAGGCAGTGGCAGATGAACTGGGACGAGCGGTTCTGCGCCTGAAGCAAGCGCTGAGCTTAAGCCGACATCCCGCCGGCCCGGCTGCTTATGAGCCGGTTCTGGAGCAGGAGGTGGCCGGGTTAGAGGCCCTAGCCGAGGCCATGGATTGGAATGGTTTTTATCAGCAGTTGGCTCACTGGTCTTGGGAGCGCTTGCCCCGGGTCCAAGTGGAGGAGGGCCAGGGGCGGCAGTTGAAGGACTTGGCCCAGAACCTTCGCAATCAAGCCAAAGACATTATAAACCGCCTTCAGGCCTGGGCAGCCCGCCCGGGCGAACAACTGGTGGAAGAGATACGGGAGGTTAAGCCCTGGGTGCAGGCCCTAACCGATGTGGTCAGCTGCTTCGCTCAGGCTTATGCCCGGGCCAAACGGGAGCGAAACCTGGTCGACTTCAACGACCTGGAGCACTTTTGTCTACGCCTTTTATCCATGGAAGCCGTGACCCAAGAGCTGAGAGAGCAGTATCAAGAAGTGTTGGTGGATGAGTATCAAGATATCAACCCAGTGCAGAACCAAATCCTGGGGCTGGTTTGTGGCGGCAACCTTTTTATGGTGGGGGACGTAAAACAGAGCATCTACCGTTTCCGCCTGGCCGAGCCCAGGCTGTTCATGGAGAAGTACCGTACTTATGCCGGGGAAAGGGAAGCACCCAGGCGTCGCATTGACCTAACCACCAACTTCCGTAGCTCCAAACCTGTGATAGAGGCGGTCAATTTCATTTTTCGCCGGCTGATGACGGAATCGGTGGCCGAGATCGATTACGATGCCAAGGCGGAATTGGTCTATGGTCGGGAGGGGCTAGGAGAGGCATCGGGCCCGACCGGGCCGGGGAAGACCTGGAGGGCGGAGATCCAGGGGGTGGAGGCCCACTTCATCGAGAGGGTTATCAGCGCCGAAGGGGGCCGGGAAAGACCTGGTGGCGGGGGCGGGGCAAAAGAAGATGCAGGCGAGCCGGCTGCCTCGAAGCCGGGGTCAGAAGAGTCGGGATCAGAAGAGCCGGAGCTGGAGGAGCTCGAGGCCCTGGAGATGGAGGCCCGAGTGGTGGCCCAGCGCATCCTGGAACTTAAGGCGGAGAACCCTGAGCTCGGCTATGCGGATATAGCGGTGCTTTTGCGCTCTACCCGCGACCGGGCCAACCAGTTCATGGAAGTATTCCATCAAATGGGCATCCCCGCCCACGCCGAGCTAGGTACGGGCTACTTTGACGCCATTGAAGTGCAGACTTTCCTCTCGCTTTTAAGGTTGATCGATAACCCTAGGCAAGATATTCCCTTGGTGGCGGTCTTGCGGTCACCGTTGGTGGGCCTGCGGGCAAAGGAGTTAGCTGAGATTCGGCTAGCCTGCCCGGAGGGGGATTACTACGATGCGGTGGCGGCATCAGCCCGAGGTGGGAGCCGATTGGCGAAAACCTTGCAGCAATTCCTAGAGCGGCTGGATGAGTGGCGTACAGCTGCTCGCCGCCAGCCCCTGCCCGATGTTATTGCCAGCATTTACCGGCAAACTGGCTACTACGACTATGTGGGCGGGCTACCGGGTGGGCCGCAACGCCAGGCCAATTTGCGGGCCTTATACTATCGGGCCCGACAGTTTGAGAGCTTCGCCCGCCGGGGTCTGTTCCGATTCTTGCGCTTCATCGAGCGGCTGCGGGAAACCGATACCGATCTGGGTCCAGCTAAAGTATTGGGAGAAAACGAAGATGCAGTCCGGGTTATGAGCATCCACAAGAGCAAGGGACTGGAATTCCCGGTAGTGTTTGTGGCTGATTTGGGAAAGCAGTTTAATTGGGAAGATATTAGGGGCGACCTTTTGGCCCACCGGGACCTGGGGTTGGGGCCAATGCTGGTGGATCTGGATCTGCGCATCAAATATCCCACCCTGGCTTACCGGGCCATCCGCCACCGACTCAAAAGAGAACAGGTGGCGGAAGAAATGCGGATTTTGTATGTGGCCCTCACTCGGGCGCGGGAGCGACTCATCCTGGTGGGGTCGCGGCGTGACTTGCTCAAGGCTTGGGAGCAATGGCAGTATCTGGGAAAGAGCGCGGAGGGTAACGGGCAGACCAAGCTCCCGACTGAAGCCCTCTTGGGGGCGCAGGGGTACCTGGACTGGGTCGGCCCCGCTCTGGCCAGCGAGGTAGAAGGCGATGGCGCTTTTCCTGGATCCGTATGCTTTTGGAATATGCCTCAAGGGCAACCTATTCCCAAGCTTCCAGGTGAGGAAAAGACCGAGCCGGTGGCCGGGAGCGGGAACGGTCAACCGGAAGGGAAGGATGGTGGCCAGGGGGAGGAGATGACCTTGGAGCAACAGTCGGGACCCCAGGGAGATGGTAGACCCGAGGAGCAGGTAACTGAAGAATTTGAAGAACGGGCAGTGTTGGAGGAATTGGAGCAAAGATTCAACTGGTCCTATGCTTATGCCGAGCTCTCCGAGCTTCCCGCCAAGATGAGCGCCAGCGCCATCAGGGACCGAGAGCGGCAAGCTCTGGAGGCAGCTGGAAACCACAATGATCTGCTTGGCGATGATCTGCCAGGAGCTGCGTTGGTTGGGACCAGCGATAGTAACGGGCCTGCTACTGTGGTGGCAGGCCCAGAACAGCTGACCGGGCCGGGCCAAGTGCCCCCGAGCGCCGGTGATTGGCCGCGGGGCTTCCGCCGCCCCCGTTTTCTAGCCGGGGGCGACCGCCAGTTAACTTCGGTGGAGCGCGGTACCCTTACTCACCTAGTATTGCAGCACCTAGACCTGGGAAGGCAGCTGGACCGCCAAGGAATTAAGGATCAGATTGAGAATATGGTGGAGAAGGAATTGCTCACCGCCGAAGAGGCGCAGGCGATAGATGTAGTGGCCATTGCTCGCTTTTTTGAACACCCTTTGGGCAAGAGGCTAGTGGAAAACCGGCACCAGGTAGAACGGGAGGTACCTTTTAGCCTTGGTCTCCCTGTGAACGAGGTCTTTTCCAACCTCACCCTGGACAAGGGGATTGGCGTTTCGGAACGGGTCCTGGTGCAGGGAGTAATTGATTGTCTGGTCAGGATAGAAGGCGGGTTCCTGCTATTAGATTTTAAGACCGACTGGGCCACCGAAGCCAATTTGGCTGAAGTAAGCCGGGGATATTTCCCGCAAATTGAAGTCTATCGGAAGGCGGTGGAGCGGATCTACCGGCAGCCGGTCTTGGAAGCTTATCTCTATTTTCTTACCCTGGGGCGGGCAGTACCCGTGCCCAGATCAAAGGCTAGTCAAGCGTGGCGATAGGTAAATATTTTCGAGGGAGTCCCCCATGCTGCGGCTTGCAGTACCACGGAGG
>JACIYF010000059.1:0-2818 GCA_014360065.1 Clostridia bacterium
TTCATGGCAACTTCTTCATTTGTATAGACCAAAGTTTGGCTAATGCTATGCCGTTATACTTCCCTCAGTTGCAGGTGCTGACCAGTAGCCAAGGCTCCTACATAGAACACTACGGTTCCAACAATGAGGCCGTTGAGTCCCGAAACTCCAAAGTGTCCAACCACTGCAGTCAAATAGTCCACCACTACGGCAACAACCCAAGATAGTATCGCTACCCAATTCACCTTCAACAGCCTAGGTTCGGTACCAAGAGGATCCTTCACTAAATGGCGCTTACGAATGAGGAAGTAATCCACGGCAATGATGCCACCAACCGGAGGAATGGTAAGAGCTATAATCCCGAGGTAAGCTAACAAGTTATAGTAAATCCCCGTAGCCGCAGTGACAGCTCCCACAATTACCGTAATGATGGTAAAATAATGGGCGGGCCGGCGGAAAAGTTTTGACATAGCTAGGTCCGCGCTATAGACGTTGTTGTCTCCAGCGGCCCAGGAGGAGATCAAGAGCAGGAACAACCCGATCCATTTCAAACCAGCGTTAACTAGAATGAGTACCAGGTCCCCAGTACCTGCTCCCTTGGCACCTATAGCTCCAAGGGAGGTAATTAGGCCCAGTCCTAAAGCAAAGCCGAGGATTGAGCCCCAGACCGAGTGAGCAGCGCTGCGCGCATAGCGGGTAATGTCCGGGGTAAGCGTCGCACCGACAATGAATATGCCAATAGTAGCTGAAATACCTTTACTGAGGGGAATGGTCTCTTTGGGCGCCATGGCTGCCAGCGCAGCCCACCCACCACCAGAGACCACCGCCCGGATGGCTGCATAGGAAAAAAGGACCAGCATAATAGGCATAGTCACCTTGCTGAGGATATCCAGGCCCCGGTATCCAAAGTAGGCACTGGATGCCATTACGCAAGCAAAGACGATACCACCCCAAACCATCAGGGTCTTAGGTTCCAAGCCCAAAAGCGACTCCAGAGAGGCCACAAAGATGCCTATGACAACCCCATAGAAAATAAGATTGGCAAAGCCTACAATAGCGGCAATCAGGTCACTCCCCCGCTCACCAAAGGCCAGCCGAGCTAGTAAAGCAGTAGAATACCCCTCCCGAGTGCCGGCTAGTCCTACTGGTATGGAATAAGCGCCTACTACTATGCTGCCGAGAATAATAGCCAATAAGGCTTGGCTCAGGTAAAGCTTATCCGCGATTGAAGCCCCGGTAAGAGCTGGCGCCGGATTGATTACCCAGCAGTAGATTACGGCAACCACCGAGTAAAGACCCCTTCTCAAGCTCATGGGTACACGGGATAGCTCATAGTCGTGCGTACCTTCTAGATATGCCCTCTCATTTGCTGCCATACCCTCTTAACCCCCCTTTAGTTCGACCTCATAAGCTAAGATGACGAGTAGTATATAAGTAGCACAACATGCTCAGCGAAGCCATTACGACATTGGTCCCTGCTTATCGCTTTGTTCGCCGCCAATATTCCTTAAAGACCTCTTGATTATGCTCAGGGGTAACTGTAGAGACATTTGGAGAAACAAATACGTTCATCTTATACCCTCGCTTGGCCAGAGCACGAGCCGTACCTGCTACCAAGGCAGTAGCAATAGCAGTAACGGCCACCGTGGAGCCTGCGCCTACCTTCTCTTTTAGTCCTGGAATTTCTACCAGGGCGTCCTCCAAGGGCACGCAGTTATCGATCAGCACATCGGCCAGGTCGCCCAGCTTCTTGCCCGAGGAGTGAGTAGCCTCAGCCTCCAGGTAGTTCTGGCGGGAAGTGACAGCTACCACCTTAAGCCCGCGCTCCTTGGCATAAAGGGCTGCTTCAACGGGTGCCGCATTGAGCCCGCCATGGGAGAATACTAGCATCACCTCTCCTTCTCTAAAATCAAAGGCATTAAGGAAATTGGCAATATACCCCTCCTGCCTTTCGATCCACAAAAGCTCGGGAGCTCCGCCAGGTCCGATTACGTTGAACCACATTAGGCGTGGGTCCATGAGCGGCCGAAAGCCCACAAAACTGCCGTAACGCGGGAAGATGTCCATAGCAGGAATCACTGAGTGCCCGCTTCCAAAAACGTAAACCCAGCCTCCCCCAGCAATGGCCTCAGCCATCAACCCAGCTGCTTCCTTAATGTGCTGGCTTTCGCTATCGCGAATCTTCTCGATTATTTGGGTGATCTTGGCTAGATAATCAACTGCGCCCAAATCTCCGACCTCCTTTACTAGCTACGTAAGTGCCTAAGCTAAAAACAACTAGGCCTGGCCCTTGCTCTAAACTTTCACCTCCCGGTTTTCCCCTTGGGAGGACAGTTCTACGTAAAGGGTATAGCGGTCTCCTCTGAGGAAAGAGATTACATGCTCCAAAGGTCGACCATCCTTCAGGTAGGCCGTACGACTGACCAGGAGCGCGGCTGAGCCTTCCGGCACTTGGAGCAGGCTAGCCTCATAGGCACTCAACAAGATGGCATTGTAGGTTTCAGAAGCTCGATAGGGAACAAGCCCATACTTTTCCCTAAAAATCATGTAAAGGGAAACGTCATGATTGATTTCTTCTAATAGATTGGGGCAGAGGTCAGTAGAAACAAAAGCCGTCTGCAGACCCATTACCTCTCCGTCGGCAAGGCGCAGGCGCCTAAGCTTATAAACTAGGGACTGCTCGGGAATGGCTAGGGCTCGCACCACCTCTTCCTTAGCAACCACAACTTCCTTTTCCAGCACCGCCAGGGAAAGCCCAAGGGCATCCAGGCAGGCCTGGGCGGTCTTCAGGGGGACCCGGGCCGCCTGCTCAACTGCCTGGTGGTAGCCCGGCTTCCCC
>JACIYF010000059.1:2828-16770 GCA_014360065.1 Clostridia bacterium
GCCTAAGCTTATACACTAGGGACTGCTTGGGAATGGCTAGGGCTTGTACCACCTCTTCCTTAGCAACCACAACTTCCTTTTCCAGCACCTTGGTCGTGGGCTTCATTCCTCGACTGATCATCTGTTCGCTGAAGCTGATTAGGCGGGTTAGATTATGCTCAACCCGGGGCTTAGCTACAAATGTGCCCTTTCCTTGGACCCGGTAGACTAGGCCCTCTTTGGCCAGGTCTTCCACTGCCTGCTTAGCAGTGATTCGGCTCACGCCATAGCGAACCGACAGTTCATGCTCCGAGGGAATACGGTCACCCGGTCTGTAATTGCCCCCAAGAATCTCCTCCCTCAGTATTTCGCGAATTTGATGATAAAGGGGTATGGAAGCTAATCGTCGGATGGCCATCTCCGATCCCCCTTTTTGGTTTTTGGGCCAGTTTTTCTGCCAGCAGCGCACTAGGATATATTGATATATCAACCTATCAACATATGCTTTCGACGTTGAGATTAAGAATCCTTCCGCAAAGATAAAAAATTTTTGGCGTCAATAAAATAGGCCCCTAGGAAAGCATCCAAGAGGCCCAAATAATTAATTATAAGGCTAAAGATGCAAGGCTCTCTTTCTAACGCAGCAGATGAGAGGCAATCACTACCTTTTGGATTTCACTGGTGTCCCGGACCATTTGTCTTAGCATCTGGTGCTCTTCAGTTAGTTTAATGTCCATACTTTCACTCCTTTGCCCGCGCTTAAGCGGTGGAAGATGGGTGATGGCTTATTGTTTCCGGGCCATGTTTTCCCCGAAGGGCTGCGCATAACCTTCCTTCTTTCCCTGCAAGATGTACTCCATGGCCATGCCCGCCGCCTCGATGGTGATCTTCATGCACCTTTTTAGCCTATCCTTGGCAAACCAGTCTTCATATCCCTGGTTGATTTCTCGACAATTGAGGTAACCAAACCGCTCTCGGAAACGGCGAGGTATCTGGTTAAAGAAGCGATACAGACCGGGATTGCCGTAGAGCTGGTCTTGCCTTTTTTGAGGATCTGGTTCGGCCATGGGATAGCGGCGCCCGTGGGCTGCTCCCACCGCCATCAGCATCCCGGCCAGGGCCCCACAGGTATGGCCGCTGAGGCCCATCCCCCCGCCAAAAGGGGTGGCCAGGGCCACCACCTCTGGCGGCAATCCGTCAATGGTACCAGTATCTAAGATCGCTTGCACCACGCTCTCAGCGCAGTTGAGACCAGCGCGAAAGTTCTGGGCAGCATTATCCTTGGCGGCTTGAATCAACTCTTTTTCATCTGCCAAACCTTATCGCCACCTTACTTTCCTGATCTTGGCACCAACCGAGCCTCACCCAAAACCCAACCCCCAGCAGCGCAGGGTTAATAAATCCCCGGGTCCCGGTACTCGCCATACACCTCCCGATAAACGTCACAGATCTCCTGGAGGCTAGCGTAAGCCTTGACGGCATCAATGACGTAGGGCATGACATTATCGCCACGGCGGCAGCAGTCGCCTAGCTCCCGAAGGCACCGGGCCACCTCCCGATTGTCCCGACTCCTCCTTACCTCATTTAACCTCTTGATCTGCTCCTCTTCCAGCCGGTCATCGATCTTGAGAACCGGAATGGATTCCTTTTCGGCCGAGACGTATTTGTTGACTCCGATCAGGGTGCGCTCGCCCGAATCGATCTTCTTCTGGAATTCATAGGCAGCATCGGCAATCTCCCTTTGAGGAAAGCCCTTTTCGATGGCAGCCAGCATCCCGCCCATGGCATCGATCTTTTCGATGTATTCCCAAGCTTTCTCCTCCATCTCATTGGTTAGGGCCTCAACGAAATAAGAACCAGCCAAAGGATCAATGGTATTGGCCACTCCCGTCTCCTCAGCTATCAACTGCTGAGTCCGTAGAGCAATGGTCACGGCAAAGTCGGAAGGCAAGGCCCAAACTTCATCCAGGGAGTTAGTATGCAGGGATTGGGTTCCCCCCAGCACCGCTGCCAAGGCCTCGGTAGTAGTCCGAATTACATTATTGAAGGGCTGCTGGGCAGTAAGGGAACAGCCGGCAGTCTGGGTGTGAAAGCGCATCCACCAGGAACGGGGGTTTTTGGCCTTGAAGCGGTCGCGCATGATCCTGGCCCACATCCTTCGGGCGGCCCTAAATTTGGCAATCTCCTCAAAGAAATCGATATGGGAATTGAAGAAGAAGGAAAGCCTGGGAGCAAAGGCATCCACATCCAGGTGTTTTCTATTAATTACGTCCTCCACATAGGCGATCCCGTCGGCCAAGGTAAAAGCCAGCTCCTGAACGGCAGTGGATCCAGCCTCGCGGATATGGTAGCCGCTGATGCTGATGGTGTTCCAGCGCTGGACATAGCGGGTGCCAAACTCGATGGTGTCGCTTATGAGCTTCACCGATGGCTCCGGAGGCAGCATGAAGGTCTTTTGGGCAATAAATTCCTTTAGCATGTCGTTCTGGATGGTGCCGCCGATCTTGGACATGGGCACCCCTTGCTTTTCGGCGGCAGCGATGTACATAGCCCAGAGCACCGAGGCGGGCGGGTTTATAGTCATGGAGGTGGTAACCTTATCCAAGGGAATGCCCTGCGTCAATACTTCAAAATCGGCTAAGGTGTCGATGGCCACCCCGCACTTGCCGCATTCGCCCCGGGCTTTGGGAGAATCGGTGTCATACCCCATCAGGGTAGGAAAGTCGAAAGCGGTACTGAGGCCGGTCTCCCCTTCCCGGAGCAGGTGGTGCCAGCGCTGATTGGTATCGGCAGCTGAGCCGAAGCCAGAAAACATCCGGTAGGTCCAGAGCCGCCCCCGATACATATTGGGCTGGCAGCCACGTAGAAACGGGTATTCACCCGGAAAACCAATATCCCTGGCAAAATCCATCGCCGCCACATCTAAAGGGGTGTAAAGGGCCTTTACTTCTAGCCCCGATACGGTACAAAACTTGTCAATGCGCTCCTTTTTATCGCTTAAAGCTTCCTCCCAAGCGCGGAGGCTTTGCTTGATTTGGTCAATGGTCTCTTTGGTAAACACTCTTTTCCCTCCCCGAGATCCACATTAACTCCTTCCCCATCCCCATTCCAGCACCATACCTCTCGCTCTGATGGCCTGAGGCTCAACCTTACCCTCTAGCCACAGCCTGACCTTGGCCCGGCCCTACCCCTAAAAAAGCCATCACCCTTGCCGCCGCCGTGTAAGGATCCAGCTTTCGGTCCTGGACTTGATCCAACAGCTGCTGAAGCTGGGGTTGGCGCCTTACTTCTTCCTCCAAATAATGCCGCAACTGCTCCAATACCGCCTCAAAAACGTCTTTCTCCAGGCGCTCCTTGCGCAGCTCCTTAATGCGGCCGCTCGTTTGCAAGAAATTCCAATGCTCCCTTAAGGCTGAATATACTTCCGGTACGCCTTCCCCGGTGATGCCATTAGTTTTAATGACCGGCGGGCGCCAACCGGTTCGTGAGCCCAGATCGAGCATGGCATTAATCTCCCGAACCAACTCCTCGGCAGGGCCAAGATCGCACTTATTGACCACAAAGATATCGGCCACCTCCATGATCCCGGCTTTCAGGGTCTGGATGGCATCGCCTGAGGCCGGAGTTAGAACCAGTACCACGCTATCAGCTGCCTGAGCTATATCCAGCTCCGATTGGCCTACCCCTACCGTCTCCACCAGCACTAAGTCCTTGCCAAACGCATCCAGTGTCTGCATCACTTGCTTGGTATTCCTGGCTAGGCCCCCCAGGTTGCCACGAGTCCCCATACTGCGGATATATACCCCCTGGTCCAGGGTATGAGCCTGCATGCGAATGCGATCTCCCAAAAGCGCTCCCCCCGAAAAAGGGCTGCTGGGATCAACAGCAACAATGCCCACCGTAAGTCCAAGCCCTCTCACGTGGGTAGTCAGCTTATCAACCAAGGAACTCTTTCCCGCCCCTGGCGCCCCGGTAATGCCGATGGAATGGGCCCGGCCGGTATGGGGAAAGATTTGACTCAAGATGGTTTCCTTCCCTGGGCCATCATTTTCAATTAAGGAAATTATCCGGGCCAAGGCCCGGCGGTTTGCAAGCAAGGCTGTCACCCCCAGCCCGGCGGCGTTAGACTAGCCGCTCTCGTCCTCAGCTTTGGCCCCGCCTTCGACTCCCACCCCGGCCTCAGCCTTACCGCCAACATGCTGGTTGACCCAATCGATGATGGCCCCCAAAGGAGCACCGGGAGTGAAGATGGCCTGGATGCCCTTTTCCCTTAAGAAATCGAAATCTTCATCGGGAATGATGCCACCGCCAATGACGACGATATTGTCGGCATTTCGCTCCTTAAGGCATTCCACCACCCGGGGGAATAAATAACGGTGGGCGCCAGAGAGGCAGCTTAGGCCCACCAAGTCCACGTCTTCATCTACAGCCGTAGCCGCAATCTGCTCGGGAGTTTGGTGCACACCGGTATAGATGACTTCAAATCCGGCGTCCCGAAAGGCCCGAGCAATGATGCGGGCTCCCCGGTCATGGCCATCGAGGCCGGGTTTGGCCACTAAAACCCTTAGTTTTCGCCCTGAACCTGGCAATTGCCATCCCTCCTGGTTAGAATTTTCACGAACCTGGCGGGTGGGGTAACCCGCCAGGTTCTTAGAAATCCGCAGGGCTAAGGCAAGGCAATGCCGATTGCCCCGCAGAAAGCCATAAGCGCAAAGACAAATCCGTCCACACTGCTTTTTCATGCCTGATCGTGCGGGTGGTCACTTGTAGGTATAAAACCCACGCCCCGTCTTCCGCCCTAACCAGCCAGCGTTGACATATTGCTTTAAAAGCGGGCAGGGCCGATATTTGGGATCGCCATAGCCCTCCACCAGCACCTCCAGGATGGCTAAAACGGTGTCCAAGCCAATCAGATCGGCCAGCTCCAGCGGCCCCATAGGGTGGTTCATGCCTAGCTTCATAATGGCGTCGATATCCTGGGCGCTGGCTACCCCTTCGTAGAGGGCAAAGATGGCTTCATTAATCATTACTTGCAACACCCGGTTGGAAATGAATCCCGGGACATCCTTGCACTCCACCGGGGTTTTCCCCATGCGAACCGCTATATCCTTGACCTGGTGGCAGACTTCATCAGCCGTGGCCAGGCCCCTGATGATTTCCACCAGCCTCATGACCGGCACCGGATTCATGAAATGCATGCCGATGAATTTTTCCGGCCGCCTAGTGGCAGCTGCCAGCTGGGTGATGGGAAGGGATGAGGTATTGCTGGCCAAGATAGCGTAGGCAGGAGCAATGGCATCAAGCTCGGAGAATACCTTGGTCTTAACCTGAATGTCTTCTACCACCGCTTCGATAATCAGCTCGCACTCAGATGCATCCTTAAGGGTAGTAGAAGGCTGGATGCGGCCTAGGACGGCTTTGGCCTCTTCCTCGCTGATTTTTCCCTTTTCTACGCTGCGGTTAAGATTCTTTTCGATGACTGCCCGGCCTCTCTCGACCAGCTCCTCAGTCAGATCGTTTAGAACCGTCTGCCAGCCAGCCTGGGCCGATACCTGGGCGATGCCGCTACCCATCTGGCCGGCCCCTACTACCATAACTTTTCGGATCTCGACCACCATGTTCCCTCCTTCTCCTTGGCCTACTCTACCTTAATGAGCATAGCATCGCCTTGAGCGGCACCGCTGCAAATGCCACAAACGCCGAGCCCGCCGCCCCGACGCCTCAGCTCATAGGCCAGGGTCATGACAATCCGGGCTCCGGTAGCGCCAATGGGATGGCCAAAGGCTACCGCCCCGCCGTTAACGTTTACACGCGCATGCATATCCTCTTGGGACAGCCCCAAGATCTTATTGCCGCTCACTAGGGTTACAGCGGCAAAGGCCTCATTGATTTCAATTAAGTCCATGGCTGTCAGTGAATACTGGGTTTGCTCAAGCAGCTTTTGGATGGAAAGGCCGGGAACAGTGGCTATATATTTTGGGTCTTGCGAAACTTCTGCATAACCTAAAACCGTGCACAGGGGTTCAATCCCTAGCTCTTCGGCCTTATCCCTGGACATCACCACCACCGCCGCAGCGCCGTCATTTACTCCCGGGGCATTGCCGGCGGTAACCGTACCGCTGGGATCGAACACCGGCGACAGCTTGGCCAACGCCTCCAGAGTGGTGTCCGGCCGAGGTTGCTCATCGGCATCGACCACTTTTACCTCCCCTTTGGTTCCAAGGATTTCTACCGGCACAATTTCGTCTCGCAAACGGCCCGCTTCCATGGCTGCTTTGGCTCGCATCTGGGAATGGTAAGCCCACCGATCTTGGTCTTCCCTGGAAATCCCAAATTCCTTGGCCACCTCGGACCCATGAATGGCCATGTGACGATTGTAAAATGAGCACCACAGGCCATCGTAGACCATGAGATCCAATACCTGCCGGCCCGGAATTCCCATTCGAGCTCCCCACCGCATCTCGGGTAGGCCGTAAGGGCAGTTGGACATGCTTTCCATACCTCCAGCCACACAGATGCTGGCTCGTCCCGCCTGGATCATTTGTACCGCCAAGTCGATGGCCTTGATCCCAGAGCAGCACACCTTGTTAACAGTTACGGAAGGCGTAGTTGCAGGCACCCCGGCCTTAATGGCAGCTTGGCGGCTTGGGACCTGACCGCAACCCGCAGTCACCACTTGGCCCATGAATACGTAATCCACGTCCTCGCCTCTGAGGCCCGCTCGCCTAAGCGCCTCTCTAATGACGATGGCGCCTAGGTCTACCGCTTTGAGGGACCGGAGTCCTCCCCCAAATCGGCCGATGGGGGTTCGGCAAGCGCTGACTATCACCACTTCCGGCAAAGCTATCCCTCCTCCTCAAAACATACATTTCCAGCCGGGTTTTGGTTACTTGCTGGGCAGCCTGGCCACCAGAGCATTCCTGGCTAGGTTAGGAAGATCCCTTCTGGATCTACCACCGTATAAAGCAGCTCGACTTCCTTCTTAGTAGGCGGTCGAGTTTCGCCTCGGACCCGGCTGAGGTTGAGATCAAAGCTGCAGTTCTCCTTCACTTGTTCGGGAGTAAATCCTGGATGGACAGTATCCAGATACATTTCTCCGCTCTCATCAAACCGGAAGACGGCCATATTGGTAATTACCGCCGCCGGTCCTCCCCGGAATGCTCGGCCATAAACCTCCCGCTTATGGACCATCTCGCCGCTTGGCCACTTGGGAATGCGCCAGCCGGGGGAAGTGATGTAGTCCACCCGCTCCTTGAAGCGGCGCTTCTCCTGTACCATAATGAATACTACCCGCTTGGCTAAGGAGGCGATATCAGCATTGCCCCCGCTTCCAGTGAAACGCTTGCTGGCCGCCGGGCCATATGCGCCAGCCTCCCCCGGCTTTCCCACCACGGTAGCATTGACGTTACCGTACTTATCGATCTCGGCTGCCCCCAGAAAGCCAAGGTCAACGTAGCCCCTCTGCAGTTGGGCGAAGGTCTCATTTAATCCTGCTGCCAAGGCAGCTCGGAATTCCAGCCGGGCATCGCCCACCGAAGTAGGCATGTGGATAGGCTTGCCATCGATGGTTCCGGCCTGATAAATGCATACCGCATCCGGGGCATGGGTGAGCTGGGCCAAAGTAATGGCCAACATGGGCAGGCCGGTGCCCGCAAAGACCACGTCTCCGTTCCTTACTTCCCGTGCCGCCGCCACCGCCAGCATATCCATAGGCTTGTATTCTCCCGGCTTAAGTAGCTGGTCATCCAGATCGGCACCGAGCGGAGGAACCGGCGAACTACAGCCAGGCTGGATGGCCAAGTTGGGTAGGTCAAGACTCATCGCGAACCCCTCCTTATCCTGGTAGAGTACCCTAGGGCCTGGTTAGTCCTCAGGTTCTCCAAGCGATTGGCTCCCAGCTTCTCCAAGTATTCGTAGTGGTCCCGAACTCCATAAATCCACTCCTTTGCCCAAGCGGAAAATCCTTCCTCGCTCTTGCTTTGAGCATAAAAGTCGCGGATGAAAGCGGCATCGACTTCATAAAAGCCTTGACAACCAGTGGGATGCCCGGCCCAGGGCAGCTCAACTAGGTAATCCACCTGGTATTGGGGAATTAGGTTGAGATCCGGATCCCGGCGCAAGTACTCCTTGGGGACGATCTGCTCGGCGATGACAATCACCCGGTCGGAAGCGCGAACCGCTTCGGCATCGCTGTATCGCTGCCCGCGAACCCTAATGATGCCTTCCTCGCTGGCCATCTGCGCCAGCAGGATGCACCAGTCGGGATTGGCAGCGGGGATGTGGACGACGCTAGTGCCGTAAAAATTGTCGGTGACGATCTCACATTTCTTCTTAGGGATCTTGGGGTTAGTCCCGTCTCTCAGCCCGTGCCTGCCCAGGTTATCGTACTCGGGGTTGAGCATGTCGGTACCCATGCTAGCATAGGTGGGCATATAAGGCAGACCCATGGAACCTGCCAGCAGCCGGAAGAGCATCTGCACGTGGCTGTAGTCCTCTACGATAACCTGGCTGGCCCGGGCCATGCGGTCCAGGCAGACCCCAGTCTTGCCGTAAAGCTCGTGGCCGATCCAGCACGACTCCCAGATCTTTACGCAGCCGGCCCCAATTAGAACCTCGCTATGGGTGCCACCGTTGACTTCTACCAAATGCAGGTTTTTCTTGCCCTGGCGCACCATCTCATAGATGGCTGCCATGGGGCGCCTCCAGATGGTAAACCCTCCAAAGGTAATCATGCTGCCATCCTCGATAAGGCTTACCGCCTCCTGGACTGTCAACCTCTGTGGCTTAGCCATTTGCACGACCCTCCTCCAACCTTCCCAGCACATGCCTGCCGATGACAATCCGCTGAATCTGATTAGCCCCTTCATAAATCTGGGTTACTTTGGCATCCCGCATCATGCGCTCCACCGGAAATTCTTTAGTATAGCCGTATCCGCCCAAGAGCTGGACACAGTTGGTGGTTATCTCCATGGCGGTGTCGGTGGCGAATTTTTTAGCCATAGAGGCTTCTTTGCTGTGAGGCAGCCCCATGCTCTTTAGCGAAGCTGCCTGATAGACTAAAAGCCTAGCCGCCTCCAACTGGGTAGCCATGTCAGCCACCATCCATTGCACCCCTTGGTTGGCGGCCAGGGGCCGACCAAATTGACATCGCTGTTTGATGTAATTAATGGTGTACTCCAGGGCTCCCTCGGCTATACCCAGGGCTTGAGCGCCAATGGTTATCCTCCCCCCATCCAATAGACTCATGGCAATCCTAAAGCCATCGTTTTGTTCCCCTAGTATGTTTTCTTTAGGTACTTTGCAGTTGTCGAAATGCAGCTCCACCGTAGGTGAGCCATTGAGGCCCATTTTCTCAATTGGTTCGCCAATGGTAAGACCTGGGGTATCCTTCTCGATAATTAGGCAGGTGATGCCCTTGCCCGGCCCCTGACTAGGGTCAGTCTTGACAAAGGTGGTATAAGTGGTGGCTACTCCGCCATTGGTGATGAACATCTTGCTACCATTGACAACAAAGTAGTCCCCCTGGTCCTCGGCCCGACACTTGATGCTGGCAGCATCGGAACCAGCCTCCGGCTCGGTCAAAGCGTAGGCACTTACTATCTCCCCGCGAGCCAGCGGCTTCAAGTATTTCTCCTTGATCCGCTCGCTCCCATATAGCCAGGCGCTCATACAGGCCAGTCCGGTATGGACGCTGATGATGACGCTGGTAGAAGCGCAAGCTTTGGCCAATTCGTGGCACAGGATGGTCAGCTCCACGTAAGAACCCCCAGCGCCACCATATTCCTCGGGAATGGGTATCCCGCATAGCCCCATGTCGGCCAGCTTCTTGAAAGTGGCCATGGGAAACTGGTGGTTGCGGTCAGTGGCTGCGGCGATGGGTTCGACTTCATTCTTGACAAACCGGGCCACCGTGTCCCTAAATATGCGCTGCTCCTCGGTCAACCGAAAGTCCATACTTTCGCTCCTCTCCGCAAGCCTGCAATTTACAACTGGCCAGTTTCGGTTCCCGCTCTCCTAGTTAATTCTCATGGCTTTGCAGGACTGTTTCCACGATTTCGATATTTGCAAAACGTGTGCCAACATGTCAAGGAAAAGTTGAGACCAAACCTAGTTTGAAAAGGGTTGATGAAAAGCGGCGTAAGCATAGGATGGGCAACGATGGGCAGTTGGCGGATACCCCATGGGCAATCTCGGATGGCTAATCGGAAGGTGGGTAGCGCGGCGCTAGCCTGCTTAGGCTGGTGCAAACTTGCACCGCCACGGCAAAATGCCGGGTAAAACCTAGCCTAGGATTGCAGTCCGGGCGGTGCAAGAATGCACGCTACCCTACTTTAGGTTTAATGCCATACTTGCGCATTTTCCGAAGCAGGGTGGTGCGGTGCATGCCTAAGGCCTGGGCCGCCTCTTCTAAGCTAGTATGGTTTTGCAGGGCATGGATCATTAAGCACTTTTCCGTTTGGGCTACAGCCCCACGGTAATCGCTGGCTTCAATGATCAACTCTGGCTTCTGGTGGCGCTCCTGCTGCAATTCCGCTAGTTCGGCCAGCACCATTCCCTTGGTTATAGTCTTTTGCGGGTAGACTACCACCAGCCGCTCGATCAGGTTTTGTAGCTCCCGGACATTCCCCGGCCACTGATATTCCATCAAGACGTCTAGAGCCTGGAAATCCAAGTGTTTTTCCAGTTGGTGACGCCGGCCAAACGAAGCCAAGAAGTGCTGGGTCAAAGCCAAGATGTCCTCCCGGCGCTCGCGCAAAGGCGGTATGTAGATGGGCACTACGTTTAGGCGATAGTAGAGATCCTCGCGAAAGAGTCCCTGAGATACCAGCTTTTTCAAGTCCCGATTGGTAGCAGCAATAAACCGCACGTCTACCTTCTCGCTGTTTACGCCCCCCACTGGGATTAGGTCTTTCTCTTGGAGCACGCCCAAGAGCTTAACCTGAACACTCGGCGGGATCTCGCTTATCTCATCCAAAAACAATGTGCCACCGTCCGCCGCCTGAACAAATCCCTTTTTTCCGGTGCGGGAGGCCCCAGTAAAGGCTCCAGGCTGGTAGCCAAAAAGCTCAGACTCAAACAGCTCCTTGGGCACCGCCCCCAGGTTGACCTTAAGGAAATTCCTGCTTCGCCTTGGGCTGACCTGGTGAATAAATTTGGCCACCACTTCCTTTCCCACCCCGGTTTCGCCCAGCAATAAGACGGTGGTGTCCAGGTTGGCCACTCGCGCCGCCCGCATCAATACTTCCTGCATGGCCGGGCTTATCGCCACAACTCCTTCGAGGGTGGGAAGGCAACCTTGAATTAGCTCCTGGCGCTCGGGATTCTGCGGATAAATGTCCGGAGGGTAAAAGGTGGTAGTCACCAACACTATTTCTCCCCGGCTGTTGAACACTGGGTTGCCGGTAATGGTAACCTTCTTCCCGGTATGGAGCCACCTTTGGCTAATGGTGATGAGGCGACGGTGGCGAAGCACTAAAGTAGTAACCGACTTATCTATATAGCCTTCCTCTTCCAAGTCAAAGGTGAAGCGCCCCAACACTTCCTCTTTCCCGGTGGCGGTTAACCTTTCAAAGCCTTGATCGACCCCAATGGTCTTAGCGCTGGCATCGGCAATATAAACGCCGTGGATAGCGTTTTCGAGCGAGTAGCTCGGCCCGAGGATGAGGTTATCTGCTACCATTTCCCTGACCCTCCCCCAATGAGAGGATGTTTTCTAAGCCAAGGGGCGATGCAATCACGCTAGGCCTAGGAGCCCGCCTTACCTTCTACCAGGGTTGGTGCAGGTTATGCCCTAAATTTAATGGTAATTAAACGACGGTTATGAATTGTCCGCCAACTCAACTACCATTTTCTCACCCGGTATTTTATCATAAAGTATAGCCGAAAGTAACATATGGGAATTCCTGGTTTAAACTTAAAACTTATGCAGATTTGTTGCCAGCCTGTGGGGGAAAGCTAGCATCAGGGAGTAGAAGTTCCTAGTTGGGGAGGTTGAAACGACGCGCCCAGCCCAACCTTTGAAAATGGTCCGAAAACACCTGGGCCGCTGGTGGCGCCTGGCGGAGATCATCCTGGAAGCCCGAGGCCGTAACCTCTCACAAAGGCCACGAATGGGCTTTGGACCCGGGGATTTAGAATCCCTAGGGGAGCTTCAATCTTTTACCGCCGACGGCAATCTCCTGCGACTGGAGTTTGGCCATGGCAAGGTAGAGATGCGCTTTTACCAAGGGGGGATAGTCAACCTGCGCCTCTGGGGGCGCTACCGAGAAGAGCCTGTCCCCACAGGGGCCGTGGCCACCCTCCCCGAGCCAGTTTCCGTCCAAGTCAGCCAAAGCGACTCCCATCTCACCGCCAGCTTCGGGCCGCATCAGGCCCGCATCCGCCGGCAGCCCCTAAGCCTGTCTTTTTGCCACCAATCTGGGTCCCAGCTGTGGGAGGTGGAACAGGTCGGATACAATCAGGACCTAATGGTGGTATTTAGCCCGCTTACCGGTGAGCATTTCTATGGCGGGGGCGAGCAGGCTGGACCCCTAGATAAGAGAGGGCGCTACCTGGAGTTTTGGAATACCGACGCCTTCGAGTACCATAGCGATCAAACCCTACATATGTACTGTTCTATTCCCATGATCATCGGCCTAGAAACGGCGGGTGCATATGGTTTGTTCATCAATCACCCTGGAGCCAGTTTCTTTGATCTGGGCAGCCGTAACCCAAACGTTATGGCTTTCGGTGCCGCCCAAGCCTGCTTAGATTGTTTCTTCCTTCCTGGCCCCTCCATCAAGGAAGTGGTGGAGAAATACACCAGCCTCACCGGGCGGATGCCCCTCCCTCCCCTGTGGAGCTTGGGTTTTCACTTGAGCAAATGGAGCTACTTCCCCCAGGCCAAGGTATATCAAATCGCAAAGCTCTTACGGGGAAAGAAAATACCGGCAGATGCAGTTTTCCTCGACATCGACTACATGGACGGGTTTAGAGTCTTTACCTTCGATAGGACCTCCTTTCCCGAGCCGGACCAATTGACCACGGATCTTTACCAAAAAGGGCTTAAGCTGGTCCCTATCATCGACCCCGGGGTCAAGAAGGATCCAGGCTACCCCATTTACCGGGAGGGGCTAGAGAAAGACTATTTCGTGAAGATGGAAACGGGAGAAGTTTTCGTAGGTCGGGTATGGCCCAAAGATACCGTCTTTCCCGATTTTTGCCGGCCCGAGGTCCGGGCCTGGTGGGCCGGCCTGACCAGGGACTTCGTCCGCCGGTATGGCTTGGCGGGAATCTGGAACGACATGAATGAGCCTTCGGAGTTTAGCAACCCTTACGGAACCCTTCCTGATTCCGCCTGCCATAGGTTAGATGGACGGGAGGTCCCCCACCGCCTGGTGCACAACATCTACGGCCTATTCCATAATCAGGCTACCTTTGAAGGCTTGCAGCAGGCAAACCTGCGCCAGCGCCCCTTTATCCTCTCCCGCTCTGGGTTTGCCGGCGTCCAGCGCTATGCGGCAGTATGGACCGGCGATAACCGTAGCCGGTTCGAGCATCTGGCCCTGGCCATCCCCATGAATTGTAATTTGGGCCTGTCAGGCTTGGCCTTCGTGGGCAATGATGTGGGCGGCTTTGGCGAGAACTGCACCCCCGAGCTTTTTGCTCGCTGGATAGCCATGGGGGCTTTTACTCCTTTCTTCCGAGTTCACAACATCGCCCGGGCCCGTAACCAAGAACCTTGGGCCTTTGGGCCGGAAGTGGAAAGGATCAGCCGTAAGTTCATCCGCCTTCGCTACCAACTCTTGCCCTATATTTATAACCAGTTTTACCGGGCCCATAAAACCGGCCTGCCGGTGATGGCGCCGCTGGTATTGGAGTACCCAGAAGATCCTGTAGCGGCGGCGGTTGAAAACCAGTACTTATTTGGGCCCGACCTGCTAGTGGCGCCCATAACCCAGGCAGGACAGCGAGAGCGAAAAGT
>JACIYF010000060.1 GCA_014360065.1 Clostridia bacterium
CCTCCGTAGACGATGAGCTCATCCGGCTTTTCCGCCACCTCCGGGTCCAGGTTGTTCATCAGCATCCGCAGGGCCGCCTCCTGGATCCAGCCCTTGCAGGAAAGCTCCCTTCCCCGGGGGGCACGGATATGTGTTGACACAGTTCTTCCCCCCTTGTCTAGTTGTTCTTCCAGAGATAGCTGAGTTTGTTTTCCCACAAGCGGGGATCGTCAGGCTTTACTTCAGTTGGCACCAGCGGGCCCTGCAGCACCATGAACGCACCCTCATCGGCCCATGGGTTTTTGACTACTTTGGCCGGAGACCAAATGGCGCCCTCCTTAGTTACAGTTTCGCCTATCTTGGGGATCGGTAGCCCTTTCTTGAGGTTATAGAGGTACTCCACAGCCAGCTGGGCCGAATCGTAAGCCGGCTGTTCCACTACTGCAAGAAGCTTGCCCTGCTTGATCAGATCCAGCCCCTCGGGACCGATGCAGATCCCGCAGATACCGTAATCCTTGGGGTTCAACCCAGCCGCTTCGATTGCGGTCACCACTCCTGCCCCCATGATGTCGGGTGTATGCACATATATGCCAAGGACGTTCTTGCCGTAACGGGTTAGGAGATCGGTCGTTTTCTGATGCGAGTCGACGTTGTTCCACTTCCCCTCACCTTGAACCACGGTGAGCTGCGGGTATTTATCAACAACGGACCGAAATCCCTTGGTGCAGGCCTGGGTGAACATGTCCTCAAGGGCGCCAGTAATCTCAATGACAACACCCTTGGGAACTTTCCCGCCGTTCCGGTCTTTAATCCCCTGAATGAAGGCTTCAGCTGCTTTCCTGCTGGACTGTTCAATATCGAAGGATAGGAAAAGGTCCACTTTTCCTCCTTCAGGAGAAGTATCCAGGGCCATGACTGGGATTCCAGCTTGATTCAGCCTCTTGATTCCTGGGACTATAGCCTTGAGATCGACCGCGCCGGCCATAATGAACCCATCGACTTTTTGAACGATGAAGTTGTCCATAAGTTCCATTATCTTCAGTGAGTCGGCCTGGCCGTCCTTGATATCCACTTTGACGCCGAGTTCTTTCGCCTTATCCTCAGCACCGCGGATGAACGCCTGGATGAAGGGAGCGCCCGGCTCCTTGATGATCATCCCGAAAACCATTTCTTTTTCCTGTTGACCGCCTCCCTCTTTGCTCTGCGGCGCCCCGCACCCGGAAACAACCAACATAACCAACAGAATAATCGAAGTCAACCTTACCCATCGGAGCATCGCATTTCTCCTCCTCTTCGCGTTTTACTTCTTTTACTGAACCAAAAGGAGAACTGGTCTCTGACCAGCGGCGCGGTGTTGTGTTCCTCACCCCCCAAAGCTCCGCCCGAACGAGTTCCAGTTCCGTTCAGACAGCAGCAGAGTAGCTCTCTCCCTGCCTCTTCCCTTCGTCAGTAGCAAGCTTTCTCAGCTGCTCCTGGTGCAAAAGGTAGTTCCGAACTTTGACCCGAACCCGGTCGATTATTATGGCCACGAAAATCAGCGCCCCTTGCGTGGCGTAAACCAGTGTCACTTCGACGCCAAGAAGGTTGAGTGAATTGGATATCATCCCCAGTAGGAGCGCTCCGCCGAGCATCCCCAGAGGAGTGCCTTTACCACCCTGGAGGCTGGCCCCGCCGAGTATGGCCCCCGCAAAAGCAAGCATGACCATACCCTCTCCCATAGAGTTCGAAACCGATCCCTGCCGGCCTGCAGTAAGGAGACCGGCCACCGCTGCCAGAAGGCCACTCAAAGCAAAAGCTGATATGATTACCCGCTCGGTATTGATGCCTGAAACAAAACTCGCCCTGGGATTCCCTCCGGTTGCCATGAAGTTGCGGCCGTATGTCGTATACTGAAGCAGGAAATGAAACAGCAGGTAAATCAGTAGCATTGTCGGCACTGCGACCGGGATGTTGCCTACGGTTCTTGCCTGCCCTACGAATGTGTAGACTGGATCTAGCGGAAAGATGGACAGCGGAAGCAAGAAAAGAACCAGCCCCCTGAGCATGATTTCCACTGACAGAGTCTGCAAAAACGGGTTGACTCCCACTCGCGCTATTAAATACCCGTTGAACAGCCCTATCACGGCCCCGATAGCAAGGGTTATCAGGATTGCTGCCAGGGGATCCAGACCTCCCGGCAGCCACCTGGTGGCCAATAGCATCGCCACTCCAGGAGCGAAAGCGAGAATGGAATCAATTGATAGGTCAAGGCAACCAATTATCAAAATGAGACCCTCTGCCAAGACCAGCATGCTCATTATGGCTGAGTGGTAGAGTATATTGACCAGGTTGCCGTAAGTAGCAAATTTGGGTGTGATGAGTACGTTAACCAGAAAGAAGACAGCAACAATCACCCAAATCAAATTGTCGAGCAATGCCAACTGGATGCGCAACTTTCTCGGCATGTACAACTCCCCTTGTCTCAGGTTCTGTGACTCCCCCAGCCTTTATCGGGCAACTCTTTCCCCGGCCTCTTCTTCTGTTACGCCCTGAATAGCAAGATACAAAGTCCTCTCATCGAATTCGCCTCGGGTAAACTCTGCGATTATCTGACCATTATAAAGCACCAGTATCCGGTCGCAGACCATAATAAGATCCTCAAGCCCTGGAGAGGTGATCACAATTCCGGCTGATTCTGAAAGCCTGTTCTTGATAATGTTGAGAATACTTTCCTTGGCCGCAATGTCGATCCCTTTCGTAGGCTCATCAAGCAGGAATACTCTCGGCCTGGCGGCCAGGATTCTGCCGATTACTACCTTTTGGCGATTTCCCCCGCTCAGCTGCCGGACTTCCTGCTCTGGCGAAGCGGCTTTGATCTGGAGCATATCCACTAGAGTGCCGACGAGGCCGCTTTCTTTTCTCCTGTCGATCAGGCCGCCCCTGCTTATCTGCCGAAGAGCGTTCAGAGTCAGGTTCTCCCTGATGCTGGAACCAGAAATAAGACCTTCGGCCTCCCTATCTTCGGGCAGGTATACTACTCCGTTTCCAAGCGCCTGATGAGGACTTGAGAAGCGCACTCTCCTGCCACCGATTACCACCCACCCTCCATCGACCGGATCTATACCGGCAATTCCTTTCAAGATCTCAGTGCGGCCGCTACCCCTCAGCCCTGCAAGACCGACAATTTCACCCTTTTTTACCTCGAAAGAGATATGGTGGAACGTCCCAGCTTTGGTCAAGTCTTTTACTGCCAACACCGTCTCGGCATCTGCCGATCGGCATGAGGGTTTTTCTTCTGCAGCAAGCTGAGTTCCGTATCCCTGCCCCACAATTAAGGAAGAAAGTGTCTTTTTGTCCAGGGCGGAGCAGTCCTGGGTAGCGACCGACTCTCCATCGCGCAGGACAGTAACCCGGTCGCACACCTGCAGAAGCTCATCGGTTCGGTGGGAAATGAAGAGAACTGTTCTGCCTTGGCGCTTTTGCTGCTCAATAATCCGGTATAGGGTCTCCTGGCCATCCTGTGAGAGGGAGGCTGAAACTTCGTCGAGTATTACAATCTGAGCGTTTTCAACATAGCAGGCCTTAATTACCAGCAGGAGCTGCTGCTCGCTTATTGACAGGTCTCCCGCCCGGGTACGCACGTCGAAACGGAAATCAGCCTCACCCAGTATCCGCTCTGCCCTTTCGTAAAGCTCCTTCCACCTTATAACCGAGCCGCGTCCGGTATAGTCGCCCAGGAACAGATTTTCAGCCACAGCGAGGTCAAGGACAACCTGCGGTTCCTGGGTGACAATGGCGATGCCAGCTTTTTTGGCAGCCGCCCGGGACAGGGCTGCAAAGCGCTGCCTGTCAACCCAAATCTCGCCCGTGGTAGGGGTAATGATGCCGGCTATAATCCCTACCAGAGTCGATTTCCCCGCTCCATTCTTGCCTATGATCCCGTGAACCTCACCTCTCGCAACCTCGAGGTTGACCTGCCGCAAAGCCACCGTTCCCGGAAATACCTTGGACACGTTCTTAAGTCGGAGTAGGACTTCACCCCGGCCGGTACACGCGGACCTTTCCAATCCGGACCTGTTCATAGGCTCCCCCTTCTTCTGCTCCCAGAATTTCTGGGTAAACCAAACCCGCCTCAGTGTTTTCTAAGCTCTGCGGCCCGCTGGTGGGCGAGGAGCCCCTCAACACCCGCAAGGTGAGAACAAGGCCCAGCAAGCGCAGCTGCTCCTTCCCGGGTAACCCTTTGGTAGGAGGCAACCTTGAGAAAGGTGCCTACCCAGACACCGTTGGTAAAGCGCGCGCAGCCCATCGTGGGCAGGGTGTGGTTGGTACCGGAGACATAGTCACCAAAAGCCACAGGAGCATAGTCGCCTATAAAGAGAGAACCGTAATTGTGCAGGCTGGAAACCAGCATCTCGTTGTTGCAGGTCTGCAACTGAAGGTGTTCCGGAGCAATGCGATCGGAGACCTCTGCTGCTTCCTCAAGGCTATCCACAAGAATAATCTGGCCGTTTTCTTCCCATGTCTTTGCGGCCAGCTCGGCTGTTCCGAGAGTCTGCAGTTCCTCCCTGATCATGTCCTCTACCTTCTCGGCCAAACCACGGCTGGTGGTTACCAGAATCGCAACTGACGCCGGGTCGTGCTCGCACTTCGCCAGAAGATCTACTGCTACGTAACGTGGGGACGCGGAGTCGTCAGCGATAATCAGAACCTCACTGGGACCGGCCAGCATATCGATCCCTACCTGTCCGCTCACCTGCCTCTTCGCCTCAGTGACGAACCGGTTTCCCGGACCGACAATCATATCCACCGGGGAAACGCTGGCCGTACCGTAGGCATAGGCAGCGATGGCCTGGGCCCCACCCATGCAGTAAACCTCGTCAGCTCCAGCAATGTCCATGGCCACCAGCACCACCGGGTGAATCCCTGAGTAGGCTCTGGTGGGGGGCGAGCATGCGGACACGCGTCTTACTCCCGCCACTTTGGCGGGGATAATTGACATCAGCGCAGTGGATGGCAACGGGTAACGTCCTGCCGGTACGTAGGCCCCGCAGGACGGAACCGGGATCAGCCTGTGGCCAAGGGTAACCCCTGGGATATTCTGGCATTCTAGAGGTTTAAGACAGGACAGCTGCTGCAGGGCAAAAAACCTTATCTGTTCGGCTGCAAACTTCAGGTTTTCTACCGTCTCATGGGGTACCTGCTGGTAGGCTTTTTCCGTCTCCTCTCTGGGAACCTTGAGGCTAGTTAGGCGCACCCCGTCGTACCGCTCGGTAAGCTCCAACAAAGCGCGGTCACCTTCGCTTTTGACCTGCTCCAAAATTGCAGCCACCACTTCCTGAATACCATCCTGCGCAGAAAGGTTCCCCTTGGCTTTCTTGATGTACTCCATATTCCATCCCCCTCATTCAGACATTCCAGCAGCTGCTGGTTCTTCGTTAGATCTTGGCCGGCGGGAGGAACCTGGACACCGCCTGGCCAACACTATCCTGGAGTTATCGGCATCGACCTCAACCCAATCTCCGTCGGCAACTGAGCGGTAGAATGCCGGGTCTACCTGGTCCACCAGCGGCACCCCCATGATGACTGCGGTGGCGACCAGCACCGTATCGGGATTCTGGATGATCATGGCTTTCGGGGCGGTGCCCCTGGCGGTGAGCTGGTAGAGCCCATCCGCCTGCACCACCGAGCTGCCCTTGCCGCCGGGAAACACCAGGACTTTGCCCGCGATGCACCGGCCTTCCAGCGCGTGACCTTTCTCCAAAACCCTCCCGGTTTCCGGATCGACAAGATAGAAGCAAACCGGGTCGCTGGAAATCAGAACCTCCCCATCGGCTCTGCCGCCAACGATCTTGTGGCAGCTAATTTCAGTTTCTTTCCTCCCGCTCATTCCACTTCCCCCTTGACGGCTGCTTCAACGCACTGCCGCAGGCTCCGCACAACAAACCCCATGTTCCTTCTCTTGGTGTAGTAAGCGCACTTGGGCGACTCGGTCACACCCTTTTTGCCGTACAGGTGGCGCCAGCAGGGCTGGTCGATGCAGGTGTCCTCTACCACGTGTCCGCCAGCCCGCCTGATGATGTCGAGAAACCCCATCCTTCGGGCCAATTCCTTGGTCAGAAAAGAGGTGCAGATCCACAGTTCCACTGCCAGATCTTTTCCTTCCAGGAGCCGGGCAATCTCGCCCACCTGGGTTATGGTAAGGTGGGGACATCCCAGCAGGGCAAAGTCAATCCTACCTCCTTCGAGAGAAATAGCCTTCTGGGTTTCCTCCAGGTCTTTGTTGGTAATTACGACCTGTCGCTCTGGCTCGCGGCCGCCGAACGCAGCTTCAAGGGTAGGAGCTTCGGGAGTAACGCCGACGATATGGTAAAGCGGAACAGCACCCGCGGTGTTCAACTGGGCTCCCAGGTTCATTAAGGCCTCCGGACTCGGGTTTGCAGGCAGGCCGGTAAATACGGGCACTCCTGGACCAGCCTTTGAGGGAACGCAGTATCCCAGCAGCTGGTAATCGAAATCATCCCGGATGTCGGCTTCCACTTTCACCCAAACCTGACCCCTGCGGTTTTCCTCTAGCAAGCACCCGTAGAGCGGCGTTCTGCCCGTTACCGCCGCGCACAAGGCGCTCTGGGCTGACTCACGGTTAGACCTAGCTCCGTAGACTGAGTTCATGTAGGGCGTAGCGCTGGACTCGGAATAGGCGGCTATTTCGCCGAAGCGTGGTATGTTCTTCTCCAGATAGGGCGTGCAATTATAGGTCAGGGTAGCACCGATAGCCCTGTAGGCCTCCCGCGTCCGCTTGACGATCTCTTCGTCATCAGGGTCAATGGTGGTTACCTGTTGAAAGTACTCCAGGTTAAAGGCCGGGTTTACTGTGGGTGAAACTCGGCACCTAGCCCCACCCCTGACCAGCTTCTCCACAAACCAGAGATCCGCTTCCTGGTTGCTCAGAGCTACATGAGCCCGGCTGATCTCCACCATCCGCTCGGCCCCAAAAGCCTCGCCGATTGCCACAAGCACTTCCATGGCTGTGGCCACGCCCTCGCCCCATTTCCCGTCCAGCATCTCCCTTTCTTCTCCGGTCAAATACACCGCAAAACCCCCTTTACCAAGCGCTACCTCTAAGCTGTTGAGCTGTTTGCTTTCATAATTGCTCTTACCATGACCTGCTCAGCTGCCTCGATGTGGTCCCTGAGAGCAGGAATAAATTTACGAGGATCCTTGTCCCGAAGCAGAGCAATGATCTCCAGGTGCTGGCGAATGGTATCCTCCACATCTCCCAAAGCCTGAGCTGTAAGCAACTGATACCGCAGGATTTGCTGGTTCAAAACTCCCATGAAGTCTTTTAGATAGGAGTTGCGGCACTTGCTGACGATGAGTGTGTGAAGCTGGTTGTCATACCGGCTGATCTCGGCCAGGTCCACCGCTTCTCCCCTCCGGATCCTGTCCCGGATGCACAGCCATGCCTCTTCAGATTCCTGAATTTCAGCGTCGGTAATATTGGCAAGGGCGGTTTCGGCCGCAAGACACTCCAGCACTTTCCGTAGCTCAAAAATGTCCAAAAGGTCCTGGAGTGACACGTCCTTTACAAAGGCACCCCGACCGGGAACAATGTCGACCAGATTCTGGCCCGCCAGCTTCTTCAGCGCTTCCCTCACCGGAGTACGGCTCATTCCCAGGACCTCGGCAAGCGTATTCTCGCTCAAATACTCGCCCGGCTTGAACTTGGCATAGACAATGGCCTCTTTGATCTGCATGTAGGCTGTTCTAGCCAGGTCAGACCTTCTCTCCCGGCGAGCCTTTTTGACACGACTTGCAAAATCAGACATTCTGCACTCTCCTTTAACGTCAGCTTCGTTGCTCTGTACCGGCGTCGACTCCCATGTCCACCCGGCGCTTGGTAGATACCTTCAGTTATCCCTGCCGGGACCCATCCCCACCACGCTTGCTCTCCAGCAACCCAGCCATCTTAAGGAGTCAGGAGCACCTTGGCGGCACTTCGCTCGGGGGCCAGCAGAAGAGCAAATGCTTCGGGCGCTTTTTCCAGCGGGAGGATATGCGATATGATCGGGGCAACGGTATCAGAGGCTTTAGCGAGAAACCTTACGGAGTCGTGAAGGTCGGAAGCATCGTAAGCGTTGCTTCCTGCTACCTCGACCTCCTTGTTGATGATGTCATTGGGGTCAAGGCTTACCGTTTTTTCATAGATCCCTGCCATAACCACCCTGCCTTTGGGTCTGACCCACCTGAGCGCCGCGGACAAGGTAGCCTCGGTTCCTGCCGCTTCGACCGCTACATCTGCCTGTCCAACCAGATCGTCTGAAAAGCCTGCTAAGACGCAGTCAGCTCCCATTTTGCGCGCAAGCTCCCGTCGCGATGGGGAAAGATCAATCGCGGTCACTTTGGAAACCGGGATGGTCCTGGTAACAGCAAGGGTTAGCAATCCCACGGGACCGACCCCGACAATCCCAAGGCTGTCGTTTGGGGAAATCCTGGCCTGTCTCGCAATGCGGACCGCCACCGCCAAAGGTTCCGCCAGGGAAGCCAGCTTGAGGTCAACTTCGGGAGGAATTTTCAAAAGCCGCCTGGAATCCACGGCTATGTATTCCGCAAAACACCCGGGAGAAACCTCCCCGATGAACCCAAGCTGCGGGCAGCAGTTATCCATTCCGCTCTGGCAGTAGCGGCACGTTCCGCAAGATACCCTAGGATCCCCCACCACCCGATCGCCCGGTTTAACGTTGGTTACCTCGAGTCCAACCGCTTCCACCGTACCGCAAAACTCATGCCCCATGGTCACTGGGACGGAAGTGACGAACATCCCTTTTCGGAACACATGCAGGTCTGACCCGCAAATGCCTGCGTACGCTACTTTCACCAGCGCTTCTCCGGGGCCGTATGGCGGTATCGGCACATCTTCCACCCGCACATCCCCGATGCCGTAGAATCGAGCTGCCAGCAATAATGCCACCTCCATTTTGGGCAGATCCGGCCAGTTTCCGGGCTCATCAGCTCGCCAGCCATCCGCCGTCAACGTAAATAATTTGTCCGGTGATGTAGTCCGATCCGGGGCCCGCCAGAAAGACTACGGTAGCGGCTAGATCCTCGAGGGTACCAATTCTTCCCATGGGTATCCGCTGTTCAATCCAGGACCGGTGCTCGGGATCCTGAAAGAAAGGCTCGGTCATATCGGTACGGAAGTAACCCGGACCGATGGCGTTGACCTGGATATTGTGCGAGGCTAGCTCTACCGCCAGAGCGCGGGTAAAAAGGAGGACACCACCCTTAGAGGCGCTGTAAACTGTCGATTTGGCGATGCCGATCTGGCTGGCCAGGGAGCCGATGTTGATGATCTTTCCGCTGTGCTGCCGGACCATGTGCCGCGCGGCAGCTTGAGCGGCAAAATAGAGGCCCCTTAAATTGACGCCCATGATAGTGTCATAGTCCTCTTCTGTGACCTCGAGAAAGTCTTTCGCAATCTCCATACCTGCATTGTTGACAAGAACGTCCAGTCTCCCATAGCGCTCCACCGTCTCGTCAATGACCGCGCGAACTTCTCTCGGTTTGGATACGTCAGCCGCAAGAACCTCTGCTCGCCCCCCAGCAGAAGATATCTCGCCTGCAATATCCTTGAGCCCAGCCGTGTTCCGCCCAACGCATACGACTGTGGCTCCAGCTTCGGCGAGAGCCCTGGCATAACTGCGCCCGAGACCTCTGCCCGCACCGGTCACTAGAGCGATCCTGCCATCAAGACTAAACCATTTGCTGTAGTTCATTTCCCATTACCCTCTCCTTGCCCTGTTGCAGATAAAGTTGTAGCTAGAGCACTACTCAAACCTCTTCAAATTGGGATACTATATGTATACTTGGTACACAAGAGGTATTCGACAAGTATTCGCTTATTCCTTCTAAGTTTTCCTATAATCTTAAAAAATCCTCATGTACGACTACCTCAACGGAATCAACCCCAAACTGGACCAAAACGAAAGGGGCCCGGTAACCATTCCCTGGTAACCTGAGGCCCCATTGCCTCTAGTATCTTCCCTTACTTCGGGGAACATGCCGCAAGAACTCTATTTAGAACTGCTAGACAGATCCTAGCAGATCGGATCCTCAAAGGTCAACTACCGGCTGCTATGTATGCTGTATACTTGGTGTATATTGCAAAACCCAAAACCGAGCACTACCTTGTGGGAATTTATCTTCCCCACGCTTTAACTCTTCGCAACTGAAATTTATATTTTTCCGAGTGGGGCAGGGGAACGGTAGCATCAAAACCGACCTTGGCAGTAATGCCGTCTTCCACTTCCACGGTCCGGGAAGAAACCAGTTCCAGGGGACGGCCCAGGAGGGCGCTAGCGATGCCGAGCTCGTCCCTGTCAATGGGCGCCGCCGCAGAGGCAGGATGGCGTCAAAGTCGTTGAAGGATCAGGCGTGACGGTTCACAGAAATTCGGGCTGGTCTTTTTGGGCAGGATGATCTACAATGATTTTATGGACAACACTTGCAGCCAGCATGAACCTAACGCCAAACTGCATTCCACCCCATCCCTGGACTCATTGGTCGTCCGCCCAATCCTGCCGGGCGAACAGGCCGCCTGGAACCATCTGATGTCTACCCACCACTACCTCGGGTTTCACAAACTGCCCGGGAACTCGCTCAAATATGTCGCCATTCTAAACGGCGAATGGGTGGCGCTGCTCGGCTGGGGCAGCGCCGCTTTCAAGTGCAAGCCCCGTGACCGCTGGATCGGCTGGTCGCCGGAGCAGCAGTTCTCCCGCCTGAAATACGTCGCCAACAACATCCGCTTCTTGATCCTGCCCGGCGTGAGGATTAAAAACCTCGCCTCCAAGGTGCTCGCCATGAATGTGAAGAGACTGTCGTCCGACTGGCAGGCGGTATACGGCTACCCCATCCTGCTGGCCGAGACGTTCGTCGATCAGGAACGCTTCGCCGGGACCTGCTACAGGGCCGCCGGCTGGAGCCTGCTCGGCAAGACCCGGGGTTACGGCAGGAACTCTTCCCGTTACTACTATCACGGCACCCCTAAAAGCATTTTGGTCTACCCGATTCATAAGGAGGCCGCCCGCATCCTATCCGCTCCGTTTCTGGCACCGGAGATCGCAGGAGGAGATGAACCGATGATCGACCTCAACAACATCGATGTTGGAGGCGAAAACGGCCTGCTCAAGGCCCTGGAGAGAATCACCGACCCCCGCAAACCGAGGGGAATCAGGCACTCCCAGGCTTCCATCCTGGCTATAGCGGTTTGCGCCTGCCTGGCCGGCATGAGAGGCTACGCATCAATCGCCCAGTGGGCGGCGTCCCTTTCCCAGGACCTCCTGCGCCGGTTTCACTGCCGCAGGCATCCGGACACGGGTCGCTACATTGCTCCCAGCGAGCCCACCATCCGCAGGAAGCTTAAGAGCATCGACCCCGACGAGGTTGACCGCGCCCTCGGGGACTGGCTGGCAGAACAGTCCCTCTCCATGCAGGCCGTCGCCGTCGACGGGAAGACCCTGAAAGGAGCCAAGGGCGCCGGCGGCAGACAGGTGCATCTGCTTGCCGCCCTGGTGCATCACGAGAAGGTCGTGATCGCCCAGCGGCAGGTCGATACCAAAAGCAACGAGATCACCGCCTTCAAACCCCTTCTCGAACCGCTCGCTCTGGAAGGCAAGGTGGTGACGGCTGATGCCATGCACACAAAGGCCGATCACGCCAACTTCCTCGTCGAGGAGAAAAAGGCCGACTACCTGTTCTTTGTCAAAGAGAACCAGAAAACCCTGCTCGAAGACATCAAGGGCCTGGCAGAAGAAGATTTTCCCCCTCAGGGCGATCCAGCACGACCGCGGCCACGGCAGGATCGAGACCCGCAAGATCGCAGCCAGCGCCATGATCAATGATTACGTCAATTTTCCCCACGTCGGCCAGGTATTTTACATTGAGCGGTACCGCACGGAAATCAAAACCGGCGCCCAGAGCTATGAGATCGCCTATGGAGTTACCAGCCTCACCCCCGAAAAAGCAGGCCCGGAAACCTTGTTGAAGCTCTCCCGTTCCCACTGGGAGATCGAATCCCTGCACTGGGTGAGGGATGTGGTCTACGATGAAGACCGCTCCCAGGTCAGGACGGGCGCTGGACCCAGGGTGCTGGCCAGCCTGCGCAACACGGCGATCAGCATCTTGCACTTGAACGGTTTGCCCAGTATTGCCGGATCGCTCAGGAGGAACTGCTTTCACCCGGAGCTTGCCCTGCAGCTGGTCGGCCTATAACTGATTGAGGCTTTTTGGCCTTAAAATACCCCCGGTTCTCATCGCCTCGGGTGGGTGGATGAAATATGCTCACTTCCGCCCCCGATCCTCATTTTCCTGCTTTCGGTATTCTATTTTGCCCACCCCGTCCGCCCCCAAGACGATAAACGGGGCTTGAGTGAGGCTGCTCGCATGGGCAGCTTAGCTTTGTCATGCCTTGGATGATCTATTTATTCCCAGGACTTTGACTTATCCTTGTGGTCCCGGCCAAGCTATTCCAAGCAAAAGAGAAAGGGGTATGCCTGCTGACCCCCATCTATCAGCTCCACCTCTATTTGGGGAAAAGCCTTATGAACCCAATCCGCCAGCCAAGCACGGTCGCTCTCCCCTGCCTCCTGGCCACAGAAGATGGTCAAAGTCTCATGTTGGGGGAGAATCAGTTGCTTAAGCAGTTCCTGGGCGGTGATTGCCAGTTCTCGGCCCACCGCTAGGATTTTTTCGCTTCCCAGCCCCAAAAAGTCTCCCTTGCAAATCTGCCAGCCGCCCAGGTTGGCATCCTTGGCTGCTCGGGTAATCTCGCCGTAAGTAGCATTTTGGTATACCTGCATCCGGGCCCAGTTTTCCGAAGCTGGTCGATCCGGAGCATAGGCAACCAGAGCGCTGAGGCACTGGGCTACATTAACGGTGGGTATAATCTTAACCTCTTTTCCTTGAGCTAGCTGGGCGGCTTCCCGAGCTGCTAGGAGGTTATTGGCATCGTTGGGAAATACTACCACCTCTTTGGCCGCCACTTCCTTTATGGCCTGAAGTAGCTCGCCTACGCCCACATTGGCGAAAGCGCCTACTGGCACCGTTGCGTCCACGCCCAGGCTCCGAAATACTTTGGCGATCCCAGGGCCCGGCGCCACCGCTACTAGGGCCGTGGTCTTTTTGGGATGCACTAGTTCTGGTGCCGCCACGACCACCGGTTCGGCCGGAGACAGCCGGTCACCTTCCCACCGTTCCAACAGCTGCTGGTGCTGCCGGCCCATATGATCAACCTTAACTTGAAGCAAATCTCCGCACTGCAGGGCAGCCTCAAGTATCCTTCCCGGGTGGTTGGTATGGATATGAATCTTAAGCAAATCCTTATCTTCGATCAACACCAGAGAATCCCCAGCTTTCTCCAGCTGCTTGCGCCAGTCCTTGGGCAGGCTTCGCCCGGACCGGCGAGACCCGCCGCTCTGCCTGTCTACCAAAACTTCGGTACAGTACTTATACCGCAACCGGGTATCCGCCTCGGACCAAGCTGGAGTTGGTGCCATTTGCTTTTCGGGTTTAGGAGCAATGGCCATTATCCCGCCGTTTTTGAGCCCTTCCCGGCAACCCTGCAAAAAGGTTAGCAAGCCCTTGGCTCCCGCATCCACCACCCCAGCCCGCTTGAGGATAGGAAGCTGCTCCGGGGTCCGGGCCAAGGCCCCCTCTCCCACCTGGATGGCCGTTTCCAGAAGTGAGGGGAAATCTATCCCCCGGCGGATGGCTTCCTTGGTGCCGCGGGCAATCTCCCGAGCCACAGATAGGATGGTCCCTTCCACCGGCTTGGTCACGGCCCGGTAAGCATAGACGATGCCATAGCGAAAGGCTCGGGCCAGCTCCCTGGTATTGGCCCACTCTTTGCCGGCCAACCCCCGCGCCCATCCTCGTAGCATCTCCGAAAGGATGACCCCAGAGTTGCCCCGAGCTCCCAAAAGCGATTCCCGGGCCACTATCTCCGCCACCTGGCTCAAGGAACGGCTGGACACCGTCTTCAGCCGCTGGATGACTCCCTCCAGGGTGAGCACCAAATTGGTGCCGGTATCCCCATCGGGAACCGGAAAGACGTTGAGCTGATTGATGGCTTCCCGCTGCTGTTCCAGGCAAGAATAAGCTGAGAACACCATCCGCCGAAAGACTTCGCCATCAAGCAATATTGCTCCCTCCACTAACCATGGCTTCAGGCGGGCGCTGGCAAATCATCAACCCAAAAGCCCCGGGCCCAACATGAGTTCCTAGCACTGGACCGGCCACTATTACCGGCACCTCCCGGCCCCCTAGTCGGTCTTGAACCAAACCCTTCAAGGTTAGAGCATTGTCCAAGCCGTCCAGATGTAACACCGCTATCTCATAGCCTTGGTGGTCACCCGGCAGCTCTTCCACCAGCCGCTGCATGGCCCGACTGCGGGTACGGACTTTGTCCAGCACTTCTACCCGCCCGTCAACTAGGTACAAGATGGGCTTAATCTGCAGCAGGCTGCCCAGCAAGGCCTGGGCGCCGCCGATGCGGCCACCCTTATGCAAGTACTCCAAGGTGTCAGGGACAAAAAATAGTCGGGACCGCTGGCATACCCAGTGGACTAGGTCCACGATCTCCCGCCGGGATTTGCCGGCCTGGGCCGCCCGGGCTGCCTGAATAGCGGCAAAGGCCATGGGAGCCGTAGTCAGGCGCGAATCCATGATTTCGATCCGCTCCGGGCCCACCGCATCGGCTGCCGCCTGGGCGCTGGTACAGGTCCCGCTCAAGACCGAACTAATAAGGATGGCTACAATTTCATGCCCCTCTTCGACCAATGGCCGGAATACCTCGGCAAACCGATGAGGCGGAGGTTGAGAGGTGGTAGCTGGTCGAGGGGAAGCCTTGAGCTCACGTAAGAAACTATCTAGATTTTCCAGCCCATCCTCCATTACCAGATGGGGGAAGTGAACCGTCAATGGCACTACATGAAGATGGGGAAACTCCCGTAGCACTTCCTCAGGTAGGTAAGCAGTGGAGTCGGTGACAATATGCACATCAACCATACCCAATCCCATCCTTCCCTGGCGCCGATGGTAGCGGCCTACCTATATTCACAGGATATGCTATTGGCCGCCACAACAACCGTGCTCTATCCACCAGTTGCATGACCTTTTCTACCTGTTCCTCAGAGACGGAAGCCTCTTGGGCGATTTGGCTTCGACTCCAACCCTGCTCCCAGCCCCAAAGGACCTCATCCAGCTGCTCATAGCTGAGGCCAGGAACGGGTTTTTGTCCCAAAGGCTTATCCCTGATAGCCTGGGGCACGCCTATGTACTCGGCCAACTGTAAGACCTGGGTTTTATACAGAGGCAAGAGTGGCGCCAGGTGGCAGGCAGCATCACCATGGACCACATAGGATCCGGTCAAGTATTCGGTCCGATGTACCGTCCCCGCCAAAAGAAAGTTCTTGGCCTCGGCATAGTAGTAGAGCAATACCATTCGCTGCCGGGCCTTTACCCGCTGAAAAGCAGTAGCCTGGGCCGCCAGACCTTGGCTCTGCCTCGGAGATAAAAACGGATTGGCGCCCTTCATCAGGCCTAACCCCTTGGCGAAAAAAGAGTGAATGAGATTCTTTTTCATCAACTTGGCTACCATGGTATCATACAACCCCAGGGCTCTTAAACCCGGCCCCAGATCTACTATCTGGAAATTAACCTTGAGCAGGTGCGCCAATGCCCAAGCCCGCTCTCGACCTTCGGGAGGAGAATCCCGCTCGGGAAGGTACAAGGCCAGTACCCGCCGCGGCCCCAGAGCTTCTACCAATAGGTAAGCCACCAGGGCGGAATCCACCCCGCCGCCGATCCCTACAACCGCTCCGCGCAAACCATAATCCATTGTCTCCTGGCGAATAAAATCAATTATAATTTCACAAACTTTACCCGGATTGGCTAGAGTCAATCTCATGGATGAGTCTCCCGCTTTAAGCCGGATGGTCCTTCAGCCCCACAGGCCGAGGAGGTGACCGAGGTGGCCTTAAGCTGCGATTTGAGCGATTGCAAGTGGTGTGGTTCCGATCGAATGTGCCGCAATCCTCGAGCCGACAGTAGCCTTGCTGAGGGCAGAGAATGCCTAGACCGCAGGCGCTGTTTTGAGCCTCGCTACCACTAAAACCATCCCTCCCCGAGCTCGCCTCAGCAGGGCTTGAGGCGGGCTCCATGTTTATTTATTCCCCCTTTTTTGCCCACTCTCCTGCTTTTTGGCCTAACAATTGCCTCTTCCCCAT
>JACIYF010000061.1 GCA_014360065.1 Clostridia bacterium
GGGGAGGGTCTAGTTGAGGCCTTGGTTAGCGCTACAGGAGGAAAAATGGTTAGCTGCCAAGTTACTGGACCCCTGGGAAAAAAGGTACGTGCCTCTTATGGACTGCTGGGCGATGACCAAGGGAGGACGGCAGTGATAGAAATGGCTGCTGCCTCAGGGTTGGCTTTGGTACCTAGGGAACAGCGCAATCCTCTTCTGACCACTACTTATGGTACGGGGGAGTTGATTCGGGAAGCCCTTGATGCTGGTTGTCGAAGAATCATTGTTGGGATCGGAGGTAGTGCCACCAACGATGGGGGAGCAGGAATGGCGCAATCCTTAGGAATAAGGCTTCTTGATGACCAGGGGAAAGACATTCCGTGGGGTGGCGCTGGCTTGCTCCAGCTTGAGCGTATTGATGCTAGCGGCTTGGACCCACGCATCCAGGAGTGTGAGATTGTGGTAGCCTCAGATGTCGCTAACCCCCTCTGCGGACCCCAGGGGGCTGCCCATGTCTATGGCCCTCAGAAGGGAGCTACCCCGGAGATGGTTATAGAACTAGATCGAGGACTAGCGAGATTGGCGGAGGTAGTTAGGCGGGACTTGGGGGTCGAAGTGCTAAATGTTCCCGGAGCTGGGGCAGCCGGCGGGCTGGGGGCGGGGTTGATGGCTTTTCTGGGAGCTAAGATGCGTCCTGGTATTGAGCTGGTGCTGGAGGCCGTGGAACTGGAAAGAAAAATGGCTGGTGCCCAGCTGGTCTTCACCGGGGAAGGACAGATTAACTTTCAGTCTGCCTACGGAAAGGTGCCGGTAGGGGTGGCTCAGCTGGCCAAGCGCCGTGGGTTGCCAGTCATCGCCGTGGTGGGATCGATTGGGTCAGGGGCAGAGGCGGTATATGAAAAGGGGATAGATGCCATAGTATCGATTATGAACCGCCCTATGGCCTTAGAAGAAGCCTTGGTTAAAGAGAATGCAACCAAGCTTCTGGCGGATGCTTCGGCTCGGACCATGATGTTGCTGAAATTAGGGTCAACCATACCTGCTTGGGATTAGTAATCCTCGTCCAGGTCATCGAACTCATCGGCGGCTAGGGCGTGTGCGGTTAACTCGTCTTCTGTAAAATCCGCCTCCACCCTAGCTTCCGCCTCTTCTTCAAGGAAGGAATTACCTCCGGCTATGAACATTGCTCCCATCGCAAACCAAAGGGCTTCTTCATCAGTGCAGTCAAATACGGGGCCTTTGGCGAGCCTTGCCATTCCTTTGCGAGCCATGGTCCATCACCCCTTCGTTCATTATACCAAAAAACAAACTGTGGTTGGTCAAAAATAAATAATTGTCTGGTTTAAGGGGTAGGCCTGGAGGTGAACAATGCGCGGCCATTGCCATGTGCGAGGTGATTGGTTTGGCCCGTATGGGGACAGGTAAAGTGCTTGGCGTTAGCTACTTGCTCCAGCTGTGCCTACTGGGATTGCTCAATCTTGGTTAATCTGCTATAATACGCGCGTGTCGGAAAGAGAGGTGAGCGATAATGAAACCAGGCATTCATCCCAAGTACGAAGAAGCAACGGTTACCTGCGCTTGTGGCAATACTTTTACTACCCGGTCTACTAAGAAGAACATCCGGGTGGAGATTTGTTCAAAGTGCCACCCGTTCTACACCGGGACTAGGCAACGGATGGTGGAGCGCGGAGGCAGGGTGGATAGATTTAAAAAGAGGTATGGAATGTAACTTTCCAAGTAGGCGCAGGGCTTGCGGGCTCTGCTTTTTCTTTTTTGTGGAAATACCTGGCAGGTTCTAGGGTCCAATGAGAGATGAGAGAGAGGAAGCGCCATGGGCGAAGCCGCTCCTTCCTTCCAATACGGGGGGCAAGCAGTCATAGAAGGGGTAATGATGCGGGGTCCGACCGATATTGCCATTGCGGTGAGGCGCCCCGGGGGAGGAATATCCATCTACAGGCAACAAACGCCCAGCTTATCCCAACGATACCCGTGGCTTGGCTGGCCGATCATCCGGGGGTGTGTAGCTTTAGGTGAGGCTTTGGTTTTGGGCATTCAAGCGCTTAGCTACTCGGCTACCCAGGCAGGGGAAGAAGATGAGCAGCTTAGCTCCGGGGAGATGGCCCTTACTATAGTTTTGGCCCTGGTCGTTGCCGTAGGATTGTTTGCTGTGCTTCCTGTCATCGTAGTTCGGCTGGTGGAAGGACGAATGCCACCGATTACTATTAACCTGGTGGAGGGCTTAGTCCGGATTGGCCTGTTCTTGGGCTATCTGGTTGCTATTAATCAGATGCGGGAAATTAGGAGGGTATTTGCCTACCATGGGGCCGAACACAAAGTTATTTTTACCTGGGAAGCCGGTGAAGAGTTGACCCCAGCTAATGCTCGTAAATACTCTACTCTGCACCCTCGCTGCGGCACCAATTTCATCCTGGTGGTATTGCTAATTAGTATCATCGCTTTTTCGATAATAGAGACCCCCTCCCTGGGTTGGCGAATCCTGTCTCGGGTATTGCTGCTGCCCATAATTGCGGGTGTAAGTTATGAAGTCATAAAGTGGGCGGGACGGAATTTTTCCCGGCCTTGGGTGCGGTGGATAATTGCGCCTGGCCTTTGGTTGCAAAGGCTGACTACCCAAGAGCCGGACGACGGGCAGCTAGAAATAGCAATTTGTGCTCTAAAAGAAGTTCTCAAGCTGCCAGCAGAAAGGCTGAATTAGCATGGCAGCCTTAGTGGAATAATGGAATGGAAGCGAGGTGAGGTGAATGATCAGCGATATATACGAGAAACTTGAAAGCTTAGAGGATAGATACGAGGAACTAGGCCAGCTCATGACCTCGCCGACGGTTATAGCTAACGTTCAGGAGTTGCAGAAACACGCGAAAGCCCATGCGGCCTTGGAAGAAGTAGTTGAAGCGTATCGTGCCTATAAGAAAGTCAAGCGCGATCAGGAAGAAGCCCGCCAAGTTCTGGAGGAGGAAACTGACCCCGAGTTGTTGGCGCTGGCTAGGGAAGAACTTGATGAGTTAGAACAACAAGAGGAAAGGCTGGAGCGGCAGCTACGTATTCTCCTCCTGCCTAGGGATCCCAACGAGGAAAAGAACGTAATTGTGGAGATTCGGGCCGGGACCGGTGGCGAGGAAGCAGCCTTATTTGCGGCCGATCTCTTTCGCATGTACTCTCGCTATGCTGACCGCCGAGGATGGAAAATTGAGATCATGTCTAGCCATTTAACCGATCTCGGTGGGTTTAAAGAGATAATCTTCCTGGTGGAGGGCAAGGGGGCGTACAGCCGGCTCAAGTTTGAAAGCGGAGTGCATCGGGTGCAACGCATTCCTGTCACCGAGTCGGGTGGACGCATTCATACGTCGGCGGCTACGGTAGCGGTGTTGCCAGAAGCCGAAGAAGTGGAAGTAGAGATTGATCCAGACGACCTACGGATTGATGTATTTTGCTCAAGTGGCCCCGGGGGGCAGTCGGTAAACACCACCCAGTCGGCAGTCCGGATCACCCATATTCCCACTGGGATTGTGGTCTCCTGCCAGGACGAAAAGTCACAGCACAAAAATAAGGACAAGGCGATGCGGGTTTTGCGGGCGCGATTGCTCGACCGCGCCCAGCAGGAACAGCAGGCCCAATTGGCTAGTACCCGGCGCAGCATGGTTGGATCCGGAGACCGAAGCGAACGAATTCGTACCTACAATTTCCCCCAGAACCGGGTTACTGATCACCGCATCGGCTTGACTATACACCGCCTGGACCAAATCCTCGATGGGGATCTCGATGAGATCATCGAAGCTCTAATCACCATTGATCAGGCGGAGAGACTAAAGCAGGTGGAATAAGATTGAGGGCGCCGACCTCCAACCGCCAAGCCCTTCGATGGGCAACTTGTTTTTTACGGCAACGGGGAGTAGAGAATCCGGCTCTGGAAGCAGAGGTCCTGCTACGCCATATCAGGGGCTGGGACCAGGCCCAACTTTACAGTTGCCTAGAGTCCAGGATTGATCTAAAAAACTGGGGGCGATTCAGGAGACTGGTCCGGTTGCGGGCCCGCCGCTGGCCAACCGCTTATCTAACCCAGCACAAAGAGTTTATGGGTTTGGACTTTATGGTCACCCCGGATGTGTTGGTTCCACGCCCGGAAACGGAGATACTAGTGGAAACTGCCTTGCGGATAATCGAGCATATGTGGGCGGGTAGGCAAGGGGCTCAAGGGAGCCCCTTAAAAGTTATCGACGTGGGGACTGGTAGTGGCGCCATTGCTCTGAGCCTGGCTAAATATGCCCAGGTCCCCCTGGAACTTTGGGCTACAGATCGTAGCTCGGCGGCGCTTACGGTTGCCAAGCAAAACTGCTTACGCCTGCAATTGGAGGGGAGAGTAAAATGGGCAAAGGCTGATTTGCTCGAGGGCTTGGCTAGCCAGGGCTGGGACCTGGTGGTATCTAACCCCCCATATATTCCCCGACCTGAACTGGACAGGCTACCCCCTGAGGTGAGACGAGAGCCTAGGTTGGCTTTGGACGGGGGATCAGATGGACTGATGATTTATCGCCGCCTGATTCCCCAAGCTGCGGCGGCGCTTGCACCGAAGGGGTGGTTGGCGTTAGAAATTGGTTGGAACCAGGCTCAAGCAGTCAGCGCCTATGTGCGGTCCACCGGGAGGTTTAATGAACCCATGGTGATCAAGGATTACGCTCAAAAGGATCGAGTCATTATTGCCGAGCGCTGGACCTAACTTGGTTGGAACTTTAGCTGCGAGGTGACTCACGATCAAGGATACCATTTACATTCGAGTTGACCCCAAACACCCGGAAGCGGATCGGATCGCTACGGCTGCCCAGCTTATACAGGCTGGGGAAGTGGTAGCCTTTCCCACCGAAACCGTCTACGGCCTAGGCGCGAACGCTCTTGATCCTAGTGCGGTAAGGCGCATTTTTGCTGCCAAGGGGAGGCCTGCTGACAATCCCCTCATCGTCCATGTGGCCGATCCTGAGGCTATACCTCCTTTGGTCAGCGATTGGCCCCCGGCGGCGCAGAAGCTACTCCAGGCCTTCTGGCCGGGTCCCCTTAGCATTATTGTTCCCCGTAGCCCGCTAATCCCGGACCAGGTCACCGCCGGCCTAGATACAGTAGCCATTCGCATGCCTAGCCATCCGGTGGCCCAGGCTTTCATCAGGGCTTGTAGGTTGCCTATAGCGGCTCCTAGCGCCAACCTATCTGGTCGCCCCAGCCCTACCACTGGCATTCATGTTTGGAATGACTTGCAAGGCAAAATAGCAGCAGTCGTTGATGGTGGACCTTGCCAGGTAGGAGTCGAATCTACGGTTGTGGATGTCACAGCTCCCGTACCGATGATTCTCAGGCCTGGCGGTATTACCCGGGAGCAACTACGAGCAGTTCTAGGCGAGGTGGATGTGGATCCAGTAGTGGTGGCTCGAGCCAAATATGACCAGCAATTTACGCCTCGCTCACCGGGCATGAAATACAAACATTATGCCCCCCGGGCCGAAGTTTATTTGGTGGAAGGACCCCTGGAGGTGGTGCCGAAGCAGATCTTATCCTTGGTTGGCCAATATCGACAAAAACATAGGTCTCGCGCACCTATAGCTGTCCTGGCCAGCGACGAGACTTTTTCTGAATACGCTAGCGCAGCGGCAACTGTACGTCCGGATGTTCTCATCAGCTTAGGGAGCCGCGAGCGGCTGGAGGAGGTAGCAGCGTCCCTGTTTTCAGCCCTTAGGACTTGCGACCAGCGGCAGGCTAAGGTAGTCTTCAGCGAGACCTTTCCTGAGGATGGAGTAGGTTTAGCGATTATGAACCGGCTCTGCAAGGCGGCGGCATTCAGAATCATTAAAGCCTGAAACCCCAACCTAAAGGCCAGGCTCAGGGCTGGTACTAACTATCCTTTTCCTGGAATAAATTCCTAGGAGAGTTATAAGTAATCTCGTTGCCGGCAAGTAGCCTTAGTGGAAGGCTAGGAGTGTAGCCATGGAAAAGGTAGTCTGGCTCAGTTTTCTGGCTGGGATGGCTACATTGGCCGGCGCCCTGTTGGTGCTGGTGAGTGAAGGCTTGGTGCGCGTGCAGAAGGCGCTGGCAGGGTTGCTGGGCTTTGCAGCCGGGGTAATGATAGGCGTGGTGACCCTTGACCTGTTGCCGGTGGCTATGGCTTACGGTAATGTAACCCAAGTAGTCGCAGGTATAGCGACAGGGATCCTGGTAATGTATATGTTAGATTTGCTGGCAGCGGGTCCGTGGGCGGAATCACGCCAGTACGGCTCTCTAGCAGTTTTAGGCTACTTGGTGGCAGGGAGCATTGCCCTCCATGACCTCCCCGAGGGGTTGGCCATCGGCGTAGGTTACGTAGCTCAGCGGTCCCTAGGGTGGACCATAGCTTTGGCGGTGGCGATACATAATATACCCGAAGGCATGGCGATTGCCGCTCCGCTGAGAGCTGAAAAGGTTGATGCCTGGACAGTTTTGCTATTAGTAAGTAGCATTGCGTTAGTAACGCCGTTGGGGGCAATTATTGGCTGGCTGATGGCCGACTTGACCCGCCAATTAATAGGCTTGCTGATGGCGCTGGCTGCTGGGGCCATGATTTACGTCATTCGTTTTGAACTCGTACCTAGCTCGCGGAACTTGAATTCTGGCTTCGCCAGCTGGGGTCTTTTTTGGGGAATAGTGGCAGCGCTACTCTTGGAAAGGGGGTAAGCTATGGACCTGGGGGCCACAACGGTCATAGCCATTGCTTTGGGTGCAGATGCCTTGTCCATGGCAGTTGGATTAGGCACTGCCGGAATCCGAAGAAAAGTTGCGGGTACCATAGTGGCCACAGTACTAGTGATGCACATTATCATGCCCTTGATTGGGCTGAGGGTAGGTCTGGCGCTAGGGGCGGCAATTGGTAACCTGGCGACGGCGCTAAGCTTTGTCATCCTGGTATACTTGGGAGGCAAAATGATTTGGAACGTTTGGCATGGGATTCCCGGTATTGGCAACGGCTCCTATGAACTTTTAAAGCGCCCCCTTAGAGTTCCACCGCTGTTAGGTAGCAGGTTGGCTTCTGGTGGTTCTTCGGGTTCAGTGATAGCCTCCGGCTTGGGGGCAGTTTTGATTCTTGGGGCCAGTGTCAGCATGGATGCGCTGTCGGCCGGGTTTGGGTTGGGAGTATTGGGAGGTAAGATTTGGCAGACAGTCCTGGTTTTCGGGCTGGTAGCTGGCTCCATGACCGTTTTGGGCTTTTCTTTAGGACGGGGCGTGGGTAAATGGCTAGGTCAGAAAGCCCAGCTAGTAGGTGGCTTAATCTTATTGCTCATGGCTTTGCACTTGGCATGGGGGTGATGAGTCTATCAGAAGCGACCAAGAAAAGCTATAATGTATTAGGCGGGTAGAGGTTTGTTGCCGAGACAGTTTCAGGTGGGGTGGAAGCTTGCCGCAAATACTCTTTGTTTGTACCGGCAATACTTGTCGGAGCAGCATGGCTGAGGCTATTGCCCGACACCTGCTCGCGCAGCAGGGGCGGACTGATGTCCAAGTTATTTCAGCTGGGATAGCTGCTTTCCCGGGCAGCCCGGCTTCGGCTAATGCCGTTAGTGCCTTAGAAAGAATGGGCATAGACCTAAAAAGTCACCGGGCTCAACAAGTAACGCCCGAAATGATAGCTAGATCGGATTTAGTACTTACCATGACCAAAGATCAGAGAGATTACCTGCGGCGATTATCTCCTGAGCATGCGGACAAGATCTACCTGCTCAAGGAGTACGGCTTACGTGGCTCGGCGAAGTTTTTGGCAGAGAGAAAGCGTTTGGCCGAACTCGAGCAGCAAATACAAGGACAGATCGAAGAATTTCTAGAGGTTCATGGAGAAGCCATGCGGAAACTCATCCGCCAAAGGAATGAGTTGAAGGAGAAACTCAGACAAGTGGAGAATGAATTGGCCCTGTGGGAAAGGCGCTTAGAGCAGGCGACAGCGCCGACTCGTAAGGCCTTGGAGAGGGCGGAACGGAGCTTGCTTAAAGAGCTGGAGATTTCCGATCCCATAGGTTCTTCCCGGGATGAATACTGGCATTGTGCTCAAGAAATAAGGGACAGCACAGCTTCTGCCTTAGAGAGGTTTTTGAGGGAGGCTAACCAAGATTGATAGGCATAGGTTGTGACCACGCTGGCTTCCAACTAAAAAAGATGATTATGGCCCGCCTCAGAGACAATGGCATCGCCTATGAAGACTTGGGTACAGCCAGCGAGGATTCGGTAGACTATCCCGATTATGCGCTCAGAGTGGCTGAGGGAGTAATGGCTGGGCGCTATGACCGCGGCATCCTTATTTGTGGCACTGGTATTGGCGTGGCTATTGCCGCCAATAAAGTTCCTGGCATTAGAGCTGCCAATTGCCATGACCCGTTATCAGCCAAACTGTCTCGTCAGCATAACGACGCCAACATCTTGACCTTGGGCGGCCGGATAATTGGACCGGAGCTGGCGTGGGAAATTGTGCAGGTGTGGCTGGCAACACCTTTTGCTGGCGGCAGGCACCAAGGCCGCATCGATAAAATAACCGCCATTGAGGAGAAGTATGTAGGTAAGGAGAGGGCAACCAGGGATGGACATGGAAAACTCTAGCAACACATTTTGGGAGCAGGTCTTTTCTACCATTGAAGCTACCGATCCGGAGATAGCTGAGGCTTGTCGGCAAGAACTCGAACGCCAGCGGGACCACCTAGAGCTGATCGCTTCCGAAAACTTCACTAGCGCAGCGGTGATGGCAGCCCAAGGTACGGTGCTAACCAACAAGTATGCTGAAGGCTACCCCGGACACCGTTATTATGGCGGCTGCGAGTTTGTAGACGTGGTTGAAGAATTGGCTCAAAAGAGAGCAAAGCAGTTGTTTAACGCTGAGCATGCCAACGTTCAACCCCACTCCGGCGCTCAAGCTAACACCACAGTATATTTTGCTGCTCTCCAACCTGGAGACGTAGTCATGGGGATGAGCCTTTCCCACGGTGGTCACCTTACCCACGGGAGCCCGGTAAACCTTTCAGGACGGTACTACCAGTTTGTGCCCTATGGAGTGCATCCTGAGACGGGGCGTATCGATTACGACCAGGTGGAGAAGCTGGCCCGACAACACCGCCCTAAGTTAATTGTGGCTGGGGCCAGCGCTTACCCTCGCTTTATCGATTTTGGGAGGTTCCGCCAGATCGCTGACCAGGTAGGCGCATTGCTAATGGTAGATATGGCTCATATCGCTGGCTTGGTGGCGGCGGGTATCCATCCTAGTCCGGTCCCCTATGCTGATTTTGTTACCAGTACTACCCATAAAACCCTGCGGGGCCCGCGAGGCGGTTTTATTCTCTGCCCGCAGGAGCGAGCCCAAGCCATAGATAAGGCGCTTTTTCCAGGGATTCAAGGCGGTCCGCTCATGCACGTAATTGCAGCCAAGGCGGTTGCGTTTAAAGAGGCCTTGGGGGAAGGCTTTCGGCAGTACCAGATGCAGGTAGTCGCCAATGCCAAGGCCCTAGCGGCAGAGCTAATCAACCTTGGTTTTCAGCTGGTATCGGGCGGCACTGACAATCACTTGATCCTGGTGGACCTGCGGAATAAAGGCGTGACTGGTTGTGAAGCCGAAGACAAGCTGGAGAGCGTGGGAATAACCGTGAACAAAAACACCATTCCTTTCGATCCTCAGCCTCCTGCTGTAGCCAGCGGTATTCGCTTAGGGACTCCAGCCGTGACTACTAGGGGGATGAATACTGAGGCCATGGCCGAGATTGCCAAGGCTATTGACTTGGCGCTAACAGGAAATGACGTGGCTGCCAGGCGGATAGTGGCCGATCTCTGCCGATGCTACCCCTTATACCAGCGGTAGTCTTGGAAAAATAAAGATTGACGGTAAGAGGCGTTGATTATGCGTCCTAGCTGGGATGATTACTTTATGGATATTGCTTCCCTTGTGGCTAGGCGTTCCACCTGCCTGCGCCGACAGGTTGGAGCCATCATTGTTAAGGATCGCCGTATTCTTACTACCGGCTACAACGGGGCTCCTTCGGGGTTAGCCCACTGCGATGAAGTTGGGTGTTTACGGGCTGATCTACACATTCCTGCCGGCGAGCGTCACGAGCTTTGCAGGGGGCTACATGCTGAACAGAATGCTATCATCCAGGCAGCTGTGTATGGGGTGAGCATTGAAGATGCGAGCATCTATGTTACCTACCAACCCTGCGCAGTTTGCGCCAAGATGCTGGTCAACGCTGGGGTGAGGAGGGTAGTTTTTAAGGGTGATTACCCGGATGGTTTGGCCCTAGAGATCATGGAGGCGGCAGGGGTAAAACTGGTTCAACTTGGCCCGAATCACGATTAGCCAGGGGTGGATGGGCATGAAGAGCAAGGCTATTATTCTTCCTCGCTTGGACAACCTCTCCCCCACCATGGAATCAACGGCTCTAAAATTAATGGAAGAAGCCGGCGAATTGGCTCAAGCTATTGGCAAATTCCGGGGCTTAAATGGGGAAGCGGTGACGCTGGAGGATAAGGAGATCATTGATCGCATAACTACAGAACTTTTAGATGTTGCCCAAACTGCGATTTCCATGATGTTTGTACTGGAGGAGAACTACGGGGTGGACTTGGAAACCGCGGTAAAGCGTCATGTGGAGAAGTTGGCTAGGAAAGGATATATCAAGTCTATAGTAGGATTAGATTAGCAAACGCCCGAGCCAAAACCGACATAGGAGTGGAGGTGGGGCTCCTTTTGGCAGCAAAAGTCGTAGCAATATTTGGTACCAGGCCAGAAGCTATCAAGATGGCGCCTCTGGTCAATCTACTTCAAAGCTTTTCCCAGCTGGAGACTAAAGTGGTGGTCACTGCTCAACATCGGGAGATGCTTGATCAAGTATTGGAACTGTTTAACATTGAGCCCGACTATGATTTAAATATTATGCATCGAGAACAGAGCCTTTTTGACATAACCACACGGGCATTAACTGGCCTCGGGGAAGTGTTGGCCCTTGAAAAACCCGACCTAGTTTTGGTGCATGGCGATACCACTACCACCTTTGCCGGCGCGCTGGCGGCTTTTTACCACCACCTAAAAGTGGGTCATGTAGAGGCGGGGCTGCGAACCCGCAATAAGTATTCTCCCTTCCCTGAGGAGATGAATCGTCGCCTCACTGGAGCCGTTGCCGACCTGCATTTCGCTCCTACCCATACTGCCAAAGCTAGCCTATTGGCAGAGGCAGTGCCGGCAACCAGCATCTTTGTCACCGGAAATACGGTTATAGATGCGTTGTTAAACACAGTAGACCGCGGGTATGATTTTAGCGGCGGTGGAGAGGGCCTAGCTGAGCTAGTTCAAGCAGCCCAGCGGGGTCAAACCCGGTTGCTGTTGGCAACTGTCCACCGGCGGGAAAGTTGGGGTCGGCCCATGAGGCAGATATTCCTAGCTTTTGCCGATCTAGCCCGAGCCTACTCCGACATAGATATCATCTTCCCCGTGCACAAGAATCCCAGGGTTCGCAGTTTAGCCCAACAGATTTTGGGCGGGCTTCCCCGGGTGCATTTGACAGAACCTCTGGAGTATGCCCCCTTTGCCAATTTGATGGCCCATTCTTATTTGGTACTCACTGATTCTGGCGGCTTGCAGGAAGAAGCTCCAGCTCTAGGAAAGCCAGTGTTAGTACTGCGGGAGACTACCGAGCGACCGGAAGCGATCGAGGCTGGGACAGTTAAGCTAGTGGGCACCTCCAGGGCGCGCATCGTTAGCGAAGCCACCCGTCTGCTGGAGAATCCCCGGGCCTATGCGCAAATGGCCAATGCTATCAATCCCTACGGAGACGGCCAGGCGTGCCGCCGAATTGGCCAGATCATATTGCATTACTTCGGCCTAGCGCCCGAATTGCCGGAGGAGTTCACTCCCGGTGGGATAGGTACTTAAGACCCATTTTTTTATTTTTCAAACGAGGAAAATGAGCATTTATATTTAATATATTTGCCTAGGATGCAATTATTGTCGGTGGCCAAATCTAGACAGCTTGTACCGAAAGCGCTAACATTATCGTTAAGGTTTAGAGCTTTGACCGACCCGAGCTGGGCTGATAGGCAGGGTGACTGTCTGTATTGGTTGCGATAGTAATTTTTTTCTCTTGGTTAGGGGGTGTAACCTTAAGTTTGAAGCCATTGCCGCTGGGGAATGGTTTTAGGGCTAAGGGGGTAGTAACGTGGAGCGAGTAGAATTAACGTCTGCTCGGGCAGCAAACCGTTCGTTCCTTGAAAGGGTGGAGCGTCAAAGCGGTGTTCAGGTTGAGGACTGTTACCAGTGCGGCAAATGTTCAGCTGGTTGTCCATTGGCTTTTGCCATGGATTATACTCCGCACCAAATCATGCGGATGCTGCAACTAGGCTTAGGCGAAGAGGCTATGAAATCACATACTGTATGGTTGTGTTCTGGCTGTGAAACTTGTGTTACTCGCTGTCCCCGTGAGGTTGATGTGCCTCGGGTTATGGATGTGCTGCGGATGGAGGCTAAGCGAGCCGGGGTAGTAAAGGAGAAGGCGGTAGACATCTTTTACAACTTGTTCTTGGATTCGGTGCGAAAAAATGGCCGGGTACACGAGATGATGTTGGCAGCCTGGTTTAACCTCCGGTCGGGGCAGCTATTCAAGGATGTGCTGCTTGCGCCAGTTATGTTCTTAAAAGGAAAAATTAGCCCCTTTCCTCAAAAGGCGGCGCCTGACGCTGTACAAAGGATTTTTGCCAAGGCTCAGGTTTGGGCGGGAGGTGAAAAGCATTGAGGTATGCGTATTATCCGGGGTGTTCCTTGCACGCTACCGGAAAAGAATACGACCTGTCCACTCGCCTAGTAGCCAAGGACTTAGGTGTCGACTTGTGGGAGCTACCTGATTGGACATGCTGTGGCAGTTCGGCAGCGCACGGAACCAATGCCATGCTGGCGTTGGCGCTTCCAGCTCGTAACCTAGCTTTGGCTGAGAAGGCTGGCCTCGATATGGCAGTGCCTTGCGCTGCTTGTTATGCCAGGTTACGCAATGCGGAGCTGGCAGTAAGGAAATCCTTGGATCTACAAGAGGCCATTCAAGACATTATCGATATGGAGTACCAGGCTACCCAGGAAGTATATGCGCTTCTAGACATTATGGCTAATCGGGTGGGATTGGACCTAATCAAGGAGAAGGTTAAAAAGCCGCTATACGGGCTCAAAGTGGCCTGTTATTATGGTTGCTTATTAGTCCGGCCTCCGGAGGTAGGGGCTTTTGATGATCCAGAAGACCCTCAATCCATGGACCGGCTAATGGAGGCAATTGGAGCCGAGGCTGTACCCTGGGCATATAAAACTGAGTGCTGTGGTGCTGGCCATTCTACCACCCGCACCGATATTGCTTTGAAGATGCTCTATGACATTCTCCGCAACGCTAAGTTGTCAGGGGCCAATTGTTTGGCCACCGCCTGCCCTCTGTGTATGTTAAATCTAGACATGCGTCAGTCGGCAGTTGAGCAGAAGTACGGCCAACAATTCCGCTTCCCAATCTTCTACTTTACTGAGCTTATGGGCCTGGCGCTGGGCCACGAGCCTAGGGAACTGGGCATCGATAAGCATTTCGTTGATGCCATGCCCCTGTTGGGACTTATCCAAGCCGAGCCAATGGTGAGAGAAGAGTCGGCTAGGGGGAGGGAAGAAGAATGAAACGAGTAGGAGTTTTCATTTGCCACTGCGGGACCAATATTGCGGCAACGGTGGATGTAAACCAAGTCACTGAAGCTGCCAAGAGCATGCCGGATGTGGTTTACGCCACCAATTATCAATATATGTGCTCTGAGCCTGGCCAGCAGCTCATCCGCGATGCCATAGCTGAACATCGCCTAAACCGGGTGGTGGTGGCTTCCTGTACTCCCCGCCTGCATGAGCCCACCTTCCGAAAAACTTTGGAAAGTGCCGGACTCAACCCGTTTCTCTTTGAAATGGCCAATATCCGTGAGCAGTGCTCATGGGTGCATGCCAAGGAGCCTGAGAAGGCTACCAGGAAAGCCATCGATCAGGTTCGGATTGCGGTAGCCAAAGTGCGGCGCAACTACGCATTGGAAACAAGCTTTATCCCCATTAATCATCGGGCGCTAGTAATTGGCGGAGGTATTGCTGGGATTCAAGCAGCCTTAGATATCGCCGATGCTGGCTATGAAGTTGTGATTGTCGATCGGGAGCCTACTATTGGTGGGAACATGGTTAAGCTTGATAAGACCTTTCCCACCTTAGATTGTAGTGCTTGAATAAGCACGCCAAAGATGGTTGCTGCGGCGCAGCACCCTAACATCAAGCTAATGACCTATTGCGAGGTTGAAGAAGTAAATGGTTATGTAGGTAACTTTTCGGTCACCATCAGGCAAAAGGCTCGCTCGGTTAAGCCGGAACTGTGCACCGGTTGCGGCACTTGCATGGAAAAATGCCCTACCAAGGTCCCTAGCGAGTTTGATTTGGGGCTGGGGACTCGTAAGGCCATATATACGCCTTTTCCTCAGGCAGTGCCAAATATCCCAGTAATTGACCGGACGGTCTGTCGCCACTTCACGCGGGAAAAAGGTAAGTGCCGGGTATGCAAAAACGCCTGCCCGCGGGAAGCAATCGATTACGAACAGACTGACGAGTTAATCACCATGGAATTTGGCAGCATTGTAGTAGCAACCGGGTACGAGCTGTTCGACTGGACCAAGACTTATGGTGAATACGGCTACGGCAAATACCCTGATGTCATTAGCAGCTTGCATTTTGAGCGGATGAACAACGCTTCCGGTCCTACTGGTGGAAAAATTATCCGTCCCTCCGACGGTAAGGAACCCAAGGTAGTGGTGTTTATTCAATGCGTGGGGTCTCGGGATGAGGCCAAGGGTAAGGAATACTGCTCCCGTGCTTGCTGCATGTACACGGCCAAACATGCACACCAAGTCTTGGACAAGATCCAGGGTGGGGAAGCCTACGTGTTCTATATGGATATTCGAACTCCCGGCAAGGCTTATGAAGAATTCTTGCAGCGCGTCATCCATGAGGGAGCTGTCTATTTGCGAGGCCGAGTTTCTCGGGTTTACCCGCAGGGGGATAAGCTCATCGTTCGGGGTGAGGATACCTTGCTGGGCCGGCCAGTAGATATTGAAGCTGACTTGGTGGTGCTGGCTACAGCCATGGTGCCGAGCTCTGGTTACGAAGAAATTGCTAAAAAGGTTGGTGTCTCCATGGATAAGGATGGATTCTTCCAGGAGGCACACCCCAAACTGCGCCCAGTGGAAACTTTTACAGCGGGCGTCTTCTTGGCCGGGGCTTGTCAAGGTCCTAAGGACATTCCGGATACGGTGGCTCAAGCCAGCGGAGCCGCGGCCAAGGTTTTGGGATTGTTCTCCAAAGACCAGATGGCTACCGATCCGATGACGGCTGAAGTTGATACCGCCATTTGTTCGGGTTGTGCTCTCTGCAAGCCGATTTGCCCGTACAAGGCCATTGATATGGTCAAGTTGTCCGAGCGCATCGCCGGCAAAACCGTCGAGCGCCAAGTGGCCACGGTCAACAGCGGCCTATGCCAGGGCTGCGGCGCTTGCACAGTGGCCTGCAGAGCTGGAGCCATCAATCTCAAAGGGTTTACCAACGAACAACTACTAGCGGAGGTGGACGCCGCATGTCTGTGAAGATTGTCGCCTTCTGCTGCCACTGGTGTGCATACGCTGGTGCCGATTTGGCAGGACTAAATCGCCTGCAATACCCGGCAGATGTGCGCATGATCCGAGTTCCCTGTTCGGGCCGAATCAACCCCCAGTTTATACTGCGGGCTTTTCAACGGGGTGCAGACGGCGTACTGGTGGCTGGTTGACACCCCGGTGACTGCCACTATGTTAGTGGCAATTACTTCACCAGGCGGCGCTTCCTAGTCACCCAGCGCCTGTTGGAATTTGTAGGCATTGAGCCCCAGCGCCTGCGGGTGGAATGGGTCTCTAGCTCTGAAGCTGAGCAGTTTGCTACTACTATTAAGGAAATGACTGAGCAGATTGAAGCTTTGGGGCCAAATAGGAAGTTGAGGGATGCGCTATGAGCGATCTGACGCCTCAAATCCGAGATATGGTTAAAGAGCTATTGGCTAAAGGGGAAGTAAAGTACTTTATCGGCTGGG
>JACIYF010000062.1 GCA_014360065.1 Clostridia bacterium
GGCGGCGGCTTCCTTGGCGGCCCAACGGGCAGCCAAGGAAGCCGCCGGGCATCCTTTGCCGGCCGCGTACTCCCACTCGGCCACAGTAAAAACCCGCTCCTTAAAGCGGCGCTCATGCCGGGCTAGGAGCTCGCCCACCCGATGGATTTCCACCATATCTATACCTATGCCGTAGATCATAGCGGTTGACTTTTTGAGCTTACAGTTATCAATATTAAACCCTTCGCTAGAAATGGGCAAATACCTGCCACATGGGCAGGCCAGGAATCACTTTCATATTATTGCCATGGTCACCAGACTTATCCCAAAGAAGGCTAATCGCCGCGAACCAGGGAGGCCAAAGCGCCGGTAGCTGCTAGCCCCGCTCCCACCAGAAAAGCCGCTTTGAGGCCGGCCATAAAGGCTGCCACCGTCCCCTCCGGCCCCAGTACGGCCAGCTTAGCCGCTCGCTGCCAGGTGAAAACGCCGCTGGCCACAGCTATGCCCAGGACCATGCCCACGTTGCGGATGGTGGCCAGAACGCCAGAGCCTACCCCCAAGCGGTGGCGAGGCACGCTGCCCATCACCGCGCTGTTGTTGGGTGACTGGAATATCCCGGTGCCAAGACCAAAAAGGCACAAGCGCCAAACCACATCAAAAGTCCCGGAAGCGACCTTAAGGCCAGACATGAGGAACAAGGCCAAGCTGACGATGCTCTGCCCGATGAAGGCCAGCCAGTGGGTTCCCAAGCGGTCCGACAAGGCTCCGCTGATGGGAGCCAGCATTAACACCACCAAGGGAGAGGCAGTGAGAATCAAGCCCATGCGCTCAGGCGAGTAGTGCAGGATTTGTTCCAAATAAAAGGGAATCAAAAAAACCATGGCAAACTGGGACATGAAATTCATAAGGGCGGCAAAGTTAGCGGCAGTAAACACCCGGTTTTGAAAGAGGGTCAGATCCAACATCGGTTGTTCCACCCTGCTCTCCCAGCGGACAAAGGCAGCGCTGCCGACCACAAACACCAAACCCAGGATTAAAGTCGCTGGCGAGGTCCAGCCCCATTCCTCCCCGTAGCTTCCGGCTAAAAGAAAAGCGCTCAAGGAAAAGAAGCCCAGGGCGGCGCCAACCAGATCGAACTGCTGCGGTTTCAGGTTACCCGATGCCGGCACCACCTGGCGGCAAAGGATGTAGCTCGCAATGCCTATGGGGATATTAATAAGAAAAATGGCTTTCCAACTAGAAACAGTAAGCAGCAAACCACCCAGGCTCGGCCCCAAGGCCAGGCCAATAGCAACAATCATGCCGTTGGTGCCCAGGGCGCGCCCGCGCTCCTGGGGTGGAAAGACCCAAGTCACGGTGGCCGGCCCCATGGCCATAAGCATACCAGCGCCAATGGCTTGGATGGCGCGAAAGGCAATCAGGACCCAAATGTTGGGAGCTAGAGCGCACATCGCTGATGCTGCCGTAAAAATGACTATGCCTAACAGCAGCACCCGTCGAAAGCCATACATATCTCCCAGGCGACCATAAGTAAGAATTAGGCTACCCAAAACCAACAGGTAAGCCATGGCCACCCAGCCTACCGTATTTAGATCAGCATTGAAAACCCGGCCGATGGTGGGAAGGGCTACATTAACCACGCTGCCATCGATGGGGCCCATGATCCCTGCGGCCATGACCGCAAAGAGGATGAGCCAGCGCCGGGGATGCCCAGCCACGATGCTATCAGTTTCCGACACGCAAAAACCTCCTATAAAGCCTGCTTAGAAGCCTACTTCTTTCACCCTGTCCGGCGCTGCAAGGTCCTAATGGCTACTTCATGATCACCGAGAATGGCCCGAATAGATCGGTTTTCCTCCTTAATCTCGTTAATAGCCAATTCAATCCGACCCTGGCCCTGGCGCATAGCCTCTTGTCCTTGGCGCAGTTCACCCACGTCCTGGCGTAGCTCCTCCTGCCCCCGGCAGAGCTCATTTACATCCTTACGCAGTTCCTCCTGGCCTCGGCGCAGTTCATTTACATCACTGCGCAGTTCTTCTTGTCCCTGGCGCAGCTCGTTTACATCTTTGCACAGCTCTTCCTGTCCCTGGCGTAGTTCTGCCTGACCCTGGCGGAGCTCATTTACATCCTTACGCAGCTCATCCACGTCCTTACGCAGTTCATCCACATCCTGGCGCAGCTCATTTACATCTTGGCGCAGTTCTTCCTGCCCCCGGCGCAGTTCGTTCACGTCCCGGCACAGTTCTTCCTGCCCCTGCCGGAGCTCATTTACGTCTTGGCGTAACTCTTTGACCTCGCCTTCGATCCTAGCCACGGAATGGACCAAGTTATCAATTTCAGCTTTGTGCACTTGGCTAGCGTGCTCTAATGCTCGGAGCACCTGACTATGCTCGCCAAGCTGCTGACTAATTTGCCCAAACTGTTGTAGTACCAGCTCCTGAAACTTTTCGTTATCCATTGGTCACCCTCCCCCAAGGAACCATTTGCTTTTATCCGGACCGCCGCTCCTCGGCTCTCCAATCCTTGGCGGCTCCGGCTACCCCCCTTCAGCCTGGCGCTCCCAACCCCACTGGCATAGACTATAGCATACCCTTTCTCGAGCGACAAGAAGCTTAGGGGCCGACCGTCAGCGCAACCGGTAATGGCTAGCCGCCTGCCTATTTTGATTATTGTAGAAAACTCGTTCCCTTGTTATAGTATAAGTAAAAGAACCCTGTGCCCGCCGCCAACTTAAAGGCAAAGGTAGGGATCGCGATATGGCCTACCGGATTGAATTCTTGGCGCTGGCGATAGCTTTGGGAGCAGGAGAAGCTTGGCTCTCCGGAGGGGGCTTTGCCCTGTGGCGCTGGGGAGTCTTTTCCGCCCTAAACGCAGCCACCATAGCCCTAGTGATCTGGATCCGACTCCGGCGTCGGCCCATGGAGGATATTACCTCGCGCATCGATCCTACCCTACAGATCGCCTACGAGACCCTACCCTACATGCGCCGGGGGCTAAACGAAGCCGCGGCCCAGAAGACAGCCGAAATCATAAAGCGCATCAGCGACGTAGCCGCGGTAGCCATAACCGATCGGGAACGGGTTTTGGCTTATGTGGGGGTAGGCTGCGAGCAGCACCAGCCTGGGGATCGCATCCTCACTGAAGCTACTCGGCAGGTATTGGCCAGCGGCAAGGTCAAGGTAGTCCAGAACTCCAAGGAACTAAACTGCCCTCGCGAAAGAATCTGCCGCTGCCCGCTGGCAGCAGCAGTGCTGGTACCGCTGAAGCGCAAGGATGAAGTGGTCGGGGTTTTGAAGCTCTACCAGACCGAGCGGGGCGCCCCTCCTCCCAGCACTATTCGTCTGGCCATTGGGCTAGCGCAGCTTTTGGGTATGCAGGTGGAGCTGGCCGAGCTGGACCGGCAAGCTCAACTTTTGACCATGGCCAAACTGGATGCTCTCCATGCCCAGATCAATCCCCACTTCTTCTTCAATACCCTGAACACAATTATTATGTATAGCCGCACCAATCCGGCCCGGTCCCGGCGCTTGCTGATTCACTTAGCTAATTTCTTCCGCCAATCCTTGCGCCAACAGAGCCGGTTTACTACCCTAAGGGAGGAACTGGAGTGCGTCCACACCTATCTGGTGCTGGAAAAGGCCCGCTTTGGCAAGAAGCTCCAGATCATCGAGAACATCGATAAAGGCTTGCTGGATTATGAGGTGCCGGTCTTGAGTATCCAACCCCTGGTGGAAAACGCCGTTAAACACGGCCTTACCCCCAAAGTGGGAACAGGGGCGGTCAAGATCCTGATCCATGCCACCCGCAACGATTTGGTGATCTCGGTAAAGGATGACGGGGTAGGCATACCCGCCGACAAAATCAACTTAGTCTTGCAGCCCGGCTATGGCTCCGGTAACGGAGTAGGCTTATCCAACGTCAACGAGCGGCTGATTAGCTTTTACGGGGAAGATTACCGTCTCAAGATAACTAGCAGCGAAGGCAAAGGAACTACCGTAACCATGCGCATCCCCTTGGCACAAGCCTTGCCTCGCCCGGGAAGGGAGATTGCTGGTGAGCACCGACTTGAAGCTCAAAGCTTTAATAGTTGATGACGAACTACCAGCTCGCAAGGAGCTCGGCTTTCTGCTCAGCGCCATCCCTGAGGTGGAAGTAGTGGGAGAAGCAGCTACCGCGCCAGAGGCCCTCAAGCTGATGGCGACCCTGGACTACTCGGTGATCTTTCTGGACGTGGAAATGCCGGGCATGAACGGGATCGAGCTGGCCCGGATCCTCCAGCAGCACGCCCGCCAGCCCTATGTGATTTTTATTACCGCTTACGAAGAATACGCCGTCCAAGCCTTTGAGGTCAATGCGGTTGATTATCTGCTCAAGCCCTTCGATGAAAAACGGCTGGGGCGGGCCATCGACAAAGTGGTGCGACTTGCGCAGCAAAAGGAAGCTCTGGCCCCAGCCGGGTCTACAGCCCAAGCCCAACCCGAGCCTGCTTCCGAAAGGCTAGGCCGCATCCCGGCCGAAAAGTTGGGCAAAACCTACCTCATCGATGAAAACGAGGTTTGCTACGCCTATACTGAAGGCGACATGGTCTACCTCAAAACCAGGACCGACAAGTATATGCTGCGCTTCACCTTGAAGGACCTGGAGAGCCGGCTTCCCGCCAGGAAGTTCTTCCGCACCCACCGCTGCTACCTGGTGAACTTGGAGCGGGTGCAGCAAATTGTTCCCTTCTTTAACGGCACCTACACCTTGATCATGGATGACAATAAGAACAGCGAGGTGCCGGTGAGCAGGAACCAGGCCAAGAAGCTGAGGCGGCTTTTGGGCATTTAGCCCATAAGCCGCCTCCCTGCCGCCCTCGTAGCCGGCGGCCACCAGGCCAAGCCCAAGCTTCAGACCCCAGGCAGCCCCCTCACGTATTCCCCTCCGCCAACCCCTGGCCCACAGCTGCCTTGGTCTCAGCCCGCCTACCTACTTTCACCTGGGCAGGAACGGAGAGGGGCACTGCCACGGGGTTATCCATTCCTTACAGCTCCCACCAGAGGGCAGCAAGGGCGCCATTGGCCGGATCGGGAGCCAGGCCCAAAACCCCGGGTTTGCCAGCGGCAATAAGGCTTCCTCCCAGTACCGCCGACCGGGATACGCTCAAGGGGCTGGGAATGGTATTCCAGGGCGTTAGCTCAGCTGTTAGCGACGAAGCGCTGGGATGGAGAAGCCACAGCCCCATGCTCCCCGGGTACTGGTAAAGGGCAGCTATCTCGTCCCTTTGGTCACCATCCTTGTCCCCCACCACGGCGTACGCGGCTTGGGAACTAGCCCACCCCGAACTGTACCAGACCCGCCGCACACTTAAGGACGAGCCTTGGGAGGTAAATACGAAAGCTCCGGTCTTGGTCCCGCCGTAGTTGTAGATGGCAGCTATATCTTCTTTGCCATCGCCATTAAAATCACCCGGTAGGTAAGTGGCCTGGGCGGTATTCCAACACCAGGGCGGGCATTCCCATGCCCCCCGGGGGTTGTTGAACTTAAAGCTGGATCCAGTGCCGCTGCCGATGAAAACCCAAACCTTGGCTTTGGCTCGGCAGTAATCATAAAAAGCCAAGGCCTCGTCCTTGCCATCGCCGTTGATGTCGGCCGCCATATAGGTAGCCCAATCGGAGTTCCACTGGGCTCCCTCCCATACCTTGCTAAGGGTAAACTGGGGGTTTTCGGCCGTGCCGGTGGAGCGGAAAAGCCAAGCCGCGGTCCGATAGGAGGGATAGCGGTAGAAGGCCAGGATGTCCTCCTTGCCGTCGCCATCGAAGTCGCCGGCTACGTACTTGCCCCATTTAAATTCCCAGGTCCAGGGCGCGCACTGCCAGGCCAAGCGATGGCTAGAAAGCTCGCTCCCGTCGGATGCCAGCACGGAGATGCTCATGCTCTGGCGGCCAAGATTCTTAAGGGCAACTACTTCCTTAATCCCGTTGCCGTCCACATCGGCGGCCAGGTAAGCACCCTGGTCCAGGCTGAAGCTGCCGCTGGCATCGCTCCACACTGTCTTGGGCGCCCGGCCAAAGGAGGTGATCCAGGTGCTCTTCACCACCATCCCGCCCAGCCGGCTACGGAAGGTAGAGGCACCCATATCCACGTAAGAACCGTCAGTCTTATAGATCCTTATGGTCGTCGCTCTCCCGGTGGCACTGCGCTTGGTGACCTGCATGTACTTGACGCCCGCAATTCCGAGTTTGCTCTCCAGCTCGCTGCGGGTAAACTCCGCGCTCCAGCTGTAATTGGAGGCATTCTGAGGAAGGTTGCAATAGGTACAAGGCACGCTCTGTAGGTAAGGAAGGGCAGCACCGCCCCAGGCATCCTGGACATTCTCGGTCCGGCCTCCGCAAGTGCTGCTATAGTAGACTTTGACCGGTTTTCCCTGGTAGGAGACCACCTGCCCCTTGGTGGCCTTGACGGCATTTACCCAGTTGGGGTAGGCCTCATAGACCATACCATTATAAACTTGGCTTCTCTGGTCGTCGTAGACATCAAAAGTGCCCTCCGAGGAAAGGCTTGTATAGGCGTAGCTCCGGGCAATCACTGCCTGGACTTTCAGCACCTCCAAAGGCCAACCCTTGGGAACTTCCCCGATGCCGAGAATGTAGTCCTCCAGCTGGACATGGTTGATCACCGAAAGGCTATTCAGGCCGGTACCGCGCTGGATGATCCGCAACCAGCCCCGGTAGGTGTTGCCGTTATTTTTGAGGGTGAGATAGGCACCGGCATCCGGCTTGGCCTGGATGGGGCCCTTGTAAGATCCCACCGCCTGCCCCTGAGGATCAATGACCTGGTAGAGGGTTCCTTGGTCCGAGGCCACTAGCTTGACCTGCCACTCCTCGCCAGCCTTTCCTGCCGCGATCTGGCCGCCCGAGGCTTCATTAAAGAGCTTAAAACCGGCGTTTTTCGAGGTTACGGTTACTGTAGATTGGTTCTCCACCAACAGTACCCGCACCCATGACGCCTGCTGGGAGGCAGAAAGGGTGCTAATGTCTGTGCCCCGGTAGTAGTACTTCAATATTTCTCCATAGCTCCGCCCCGCCTTAGCTTGTCCATAGGCGCCCCACTGGCAAAGGCCCACTCCGTGGCCGAACCCCCGGCCGTTGATGACAAAGGTATCCTCTGCCGCCTGCGCCTGCTTTGGGACCGGGCCACTTATCATTAGCGTGCCCAAGGCCAAAAGCCCGCTCAGGACCAGGGCCACCCCCTTGATGGCCTTCCTTCCCCAACTCATGCTTCTTGGCTCTTCCTCTCCCCGCACCAAAACTCTTGAACCCCCCTGCTGACCTTCGCTAGTAGGGGAGTTCTACATGAATCTTCCTTTCCCTGCCTCCATCTGCCAATTTAACTTGCCCTTATTTTACATATTAACCGGGCAGAAGCGCCATTCGCGGCTGATTTTAAGTGGTAGTCCTCGGGCATGACCCTGAACCCAACCGGTGAACCTTTTGGGTTAATTGGGTCACGGATGCAGGCTAGTCAGATTCTTTTTGCAGGTGATCCTTGGTCCAGCTAGAAAACGTGAATAAAGTAGTGGCCCCGGCGGTTAACCTATTTTTTACTGGATGACCAATGAGGACCAACATTTAGTGTCGATAATGGTCTAAAGCCGCTAGTGAGGAGGCCTCGTTTATGCGTATAGCTTTGATTGCTCCCGCTTGGCATGACCCGCTCTGGGAAAGTGAGAAGGAAAAGGCGATTTTTCCGCCTCTAAACCTGATCACGGTTGCTGGCCTTACGCCCCCTGAACATGAGATCAGCCTAATTGACGAGGGGATCAGCAAGATTGATTTCAGTGTCGCTTACGATCTAGTGGCCATCACCGCCATGACCGCCCTGGCTCCTCGCGCCTACGCCATAGCCGACCAGTTCCGGAGCCGGGGAGTGCCGGTAGTCCTGGGGGGCATGCACCCTTCGGCCCTGCCGGAGGAAGCCAAAGAGCACGCCGATGCGGTAGTGATCGGAGAAGCCGAAAACCTCTGGCCCACCTTGCTGGCGGACTTTGAGAGCGGCAGGCTTAAACCCTTTTACCGGACTGCCCAGCGCCCCCAGCTTTTCGGCTTGGTCAGGCCCCGCAGAAACCTTCTGGCCCGAGAGCGCTATCTGGTTCCGGACACAGTGCAGATTACCCGGGGTTGCCCCTTTGCCTGCTCCTTCTGCAGCGTCAGCCAGTTCTTCGGCCACAGTTACCGCTTCCGGCCGGTGGAGGACGTGGTAGCTGAGATCCGGGAGCTGAAAGAGCTTGGCGGCGAAGTCATGGGCTTTGTCGATGACAACATCGTCGGCAACCCCAAATACGCTCGCCGGCTGTTCAGCGCCTTGGCCCCGTACAAGATCAAATGGTTCAGCCAGGGATCCCTCAACATTGCCCGGGACGAGGATCTTTTGCGGCTGGCCGCAGCCAGCGGTTGCATTGGGCTCTTCATCGGCTTTGAGTCCCTTTCGCCGGCCAACCTAAAGGCTATCGGCAAAGGGGTGAACCTCATAGAGGACTTCGAGGATGCCATCAAGCGCATTCATGACCACGGCATTGCCATCGAGGGGGCATTCGTCTTTGGCCTGGATGGCGACGACGAGAGCATCTTTGAGAGAACCCTCCGCTTTGTTCAGAAAAACCGCTTGGAGGCAGCCCAGTTCGGCATCTTGACTCCATTCCCAGGAACACCCTTAAGGGCCGAACTTGAGGCCCAGGGCCGGATCCTCACCAGCGATTGGAGCCAGTATACCATTACCAACGTAGTCTTTGAGCCCAAGAACATGTCTCCCGAAACCTTGCAACAGGGATTCAATTGGGCCTGGCAAGAGTTTTATTCCCTAGGCTCCATCAGCCGCCGGCTGGCTCGGGTGCAGCAGTACCGAGCCATCCTTTGGGCCCTCAATCTCAACATCCGCAAGCGCTTTCGCAATTTCTTGCGACGCCTTCAGGCCAATCAGTCCTGGCGCCCGCCCAAGCCCTCCATAGCCCGACCATAAACGAGCTGCGAAAACAAGCTTTGCCTGTTGTATGCTCCACCGCGGTTCTCGGCGCCGCCCAATCAACCTAGCTTTACCACAACCTCGTCCCCGGAAGCAATGGGAGTGGTAAATTCGGCCGGCTCCCCGTTCACCGTCAAGATCAGCTTTCCCTTGCCCTTAGCTTGGGAGGATAAATCCACCTGATCCAGGATGTCAGCCAGGATCAATGCCCGAGGCCGGCTGCGAATAACGATCTGATCCTGGGGATGAACTGGAACATCAAGAGTAGAAGCCAGCTCACCGTTGATAGTGATCTCCACCTGCTGGCTCAGACAAACCGGCTTCCCGTTGACGGTTACTTGCACCGGCTGGGGATCGGCATCCGGACTGTCCGGGCCACCTAGGACCCGCTTCAGCAGATCGCCTACTACTACCGGTCGGGTCTCCTCGGCTACTTCCAGTTTATCGCCTTCCTCAACTGGGCTATTAGGATCCGCCGCTTGCTGGTTCAGCTTGATGTCAAGCTTAAGGACAGAAGTTTCCATCCACTGGCCGTCCAGCCTGAGCCGAAAGTGCCGCCAATAATCCTCGGGGCTTTTGCCAATCGCCTCTAAGACGTCAGCCACCTTAGATAAGGGCCGATATTCAACCACCGCCCCATCAAAGAGGCGAAATCCCGGGCTTACCCTGACCCCGTTAACTTTGACCAAAGGTTCAACCTTCACGGGGCGGTGGTTAAAAACCAGGTGCTTGGGCCGGTAGTCGGGCAAGACGTCAGCCACTGTCCCCGATCCCGGTTTCCCCCGCTGGCCGGGGACGATTTCGATGCGGTCGCCGGGTTTGACCTCATCTTCCAGGCGGGCAGGCTTTCCGTTCAACGTGATCTGGGCTGGTTTCCCCGGTTGGCCGCGTAAAAAGACCAGCTGGCCATTGACCCGAACTCCTAGGGAAGGACCAGGCTCACCCCAGATCTGGGCCCGGGATACGCCCGCATCCATCAATACTTGCGCCACCTTAACCTTGCTGTTCAAGGCAAAAGTTCGCACCGGCCTCCCGTTCACTAATACGCTGTTGAACTGGGAGCCTTTCTCGGTCCAGCCGGTGACGGCAATCCCAATGGGGGTTACCGCCTCCGGTCCTTTGAAGCGCTTGAGCCCTCGAACCATGCTTATGCTTTCGCTCCCCCGCACCGCCACTCGGTTGGCAGAAAGGCCCAGGCACTCGGCCAGCTGGGTGGTTAGGCCCGGGGTAAGGCTGCCACCGCCAACGCAGAGGACTGCCTGGGGTGGAGCTCCATTGATCTCTAGGATCCCTTCTGCGATCTCGGAGGCCAACCGGTAAACAGCAGGGCTGACGATGCGGGTTAGGTCTTCCGGGCTAATGCTGGCCTCGGCGCCCAACACGTCTCGGTAGACCGCAGGGAGGCCGTTGCCGGCCGAGCGCTTAATCTTTTCCCCGGTGGGGAAATCCACCAACAGCTCCTGACAGATGTGCTCGGTGATCTCATCTCCAGCCCAGGGCACCATCCCATAGCCTACCACCGTGCCTTCCCTAGTAATGGCTATATCCGAGGTCCCGGCCCCTATATCCACCAAGGCCAAGTTTAAACCGCGGAGGTCAGGCGGAACGATGACGCTGAGGGCAGCGATGGGCTCCAAGGTAAGGGTTTTCACTTCCAGGCCCGATTTGGACACTACTTCATACAGGGACTCCACCACCACGACGGGGAGAAAGGTGGCGATGACCTCTATGCGCGCTTCCTTGCCCCGCTGGCCCAAGAGGCTGCGGATGGGGTTTCCGTCCAAGAACTGCTGCTTTACCGTATGGCCGACACAATATAAATCCCGGGCCCGGCTGCCTTGCTTGGCTTTGAGGGAGTTTTGGGCCGCCTGCACCGCTTCCAGCTCCAAAGTCAAGAGCTGCTCTGAACTTACTGGTTCTAGAACTCCCAGGGGCATGGAAGCTGATCCGGGCGCGGTTAAAAGGCTCCTCCCGGCCGCAGCAATGCTGACCTGGCGGAGCTGCCCCACTTTGGCTTCTAACGCCTTTTTTACCCGTTCCACCACTTCTGCCACCCGGGGTATATCCTGAATCTGCCCATCTAACATCGACCGTTCCTGGTGTTCCTCGACGTAATGGGCGCGCAGCCTGAATTGGGAGTGGCCTTCCACCGCCAGGACCACCCCGGCGACTTTGCGGGTACCAATATCTAGGGCAAATACCAGATCCAACGGCCCAACCTCCGTCCGCCCAAACCAGAACTTGCCAAACCCACCGACTTCCATTATACATTTATACATTATCGTCGCCAATCGCTCAGGCCTTTGGCCCAGCAGGGTCGGCAGGGACAAAGAGGATTGGCGGTTTGGGCCGCGAATTCTAATCTGGTAGCTAGCATCGGGTGTTGCCGGGGCGTGATGCCGGCTTTCCAACCGCCAAAGAGGGGATTCCCGTGCGCTTGCGGCGCCTATTTGGGTGGTTAATGACTTTGGCAGTCGCCACTGCTGCTCTAGGGGGATGGTTTTGGCTTGCCCCCATCTGGGTATTGCCGGAGGCGAGTGGGCGGGCCGGCCCGCTGCCGACGGCGGGCCGGACCGCCTCCCCCGCTCTGACGGCCCCAGCCAACCCCGTTTTCCGCCTCGGCCCCCACTTACAAAAAGGAATATTTGTGGGGTTGGTAGCCGACCCTGATCTCCGCTCCCGCCCCGCCCTTTTGGCTTACCTGCAAGTGCTCCAAGAGGAGGGCTTTCCCTATCGGCTGTTATCGCCAGCCGATCTGGACCATGATAAGCTAACGCCCAATTGCCAGGCCTTAATCATTGCCGAAGAGGGGATAGAAGACTTTTCTGCTATTACTCCGCTAGCCCTAAACCAGCTAACAAAGTGGCTTGAGCAAGGCGGCAAACTCTTGGTGGTAGGCGGGACCAAAATAGCCGAGGCTAAAGAGCTCTTGGCTTTATGTGGCCTCAAAGCTACTTCCTCGACGCCATTTTTGGGGCCCTGGATTATTCCTGCCGACTCGCCTTTAAGGTCCCAGTTTGACTTCGGGCTCTACCATGGCGATCGGCTGCGCACGGTGGGATACCCGGACGACCAAACCTATCATACGCCCTTAGCAATGCTTGAAACCTCGCCACCCCAGGTCCTGGCTTGGACCGAAGCCCCTTCAACTCCACTGGTTACCCTCCGCCCTTGCCCAGCCGGCCAACTCGGCAGCGCCAGCCCTGCCCAAGGCAAAGCCATGCTGGTAAACGCACCTTTAGGCGCCCTCAAGGCTACCGCCAACAGCGATTACTTGATCCGGGTTCCGCTCAAATTCTTTCTCATTCAGGTGGCCAGGGTACCACACCTGGTAGCCGCTCCCGGCGGCGTGGGTGGGCTGGTCTTGAACTTCCATATCTGCACCTGGAGCTCAATGCGGGCGCTCAAAAAGCTGATATCTGAGCAAGCCCTGGCCGGTGTCCAAGGGCTACCCTTAACCATTTCCGTGACCGCTGGCCCCGATAGTCTGCTGGTAGGGGATCATTTGGGGGTAGATGCCAAGGGACGAGGGCGCCCCTACCTCGAGGAGGTCGCGGCCTACGGCTCGCTGGGCTGTCAAGGAGGCTGGATGCATAGCTTCTGGGGCCTCTTCTTGCCCAAGCTCTCTTCCCCAGTAAAAAGGAAGCTGATCGACCTCAACTTTACTACCATGGAAAAGCTGCGCGGAGGCCCGGTCACCGAATACGCTGCCCCCTACGGAGCCCACGACGCCGAGGTCAACGATTACTTAGCCAGCTGGGGGGTCAAAGGGGCTGCCTTCCCAGCTGCCTTCAACTCCCCACCCACCCACTGCTGGTCAAAAGGAAAGCTGGAACCCCGCTTCTGGCTCTTCCCCTACACCGCCACCCAGGATGGCAGCTGCCCGGAAAACATGCTAGATCGCGGCCGCCGTCCCGATGAGATTGCTGCTGCCATCAGGGCCATTGCCGACATTGCTAAAAACCGCCAGGAAATCCGCCTCTTCTATTTTCATGCCATCTCTTGGGCTCTTCACCCGGAAATCTGGAACCATACCTTCCCTTACCTAAAGCAGCTGGTGGCCGCCCGAGAGCTAACCGTGCGCACCATGGCCGACTATGCCGATTTCCTTAACCGGATGCAGGAAGTGCATTTTTCGTTGGAACGGATCCCCCGGGCGAGCGAAGCAAGCCCTGGCTCCTATTCCCCCGAGGCCCACCCCCGGGAATATAGCTACCGCATCACCGCCCAAAGCCCGGCCTCCTTGCGGGAACAGACCTGGGCCTTACCCTTGCCTCTCTGGCCTGCCGGTACCCGGGCTACCTTGGGCCCAGTTTGGGAACTGCGCCTGACCAACCTGGGGACAGAAGGGCGACCCCAGGGCAACTTCAGCCAGCTGGTTCACCTGGGGCCCAAGGAAACCCAGGGGATGTCAGTCCAACTGGGCTGGAGCCGGTTTTGGCTTCGCTGCTCCGCTGGGTGGGTATACCTGACCGTCGACCAGGACTTGCGCCAAGTTAACCTCCGAGTCGACCTCCGCCCGGTCGACCTCCGCCCCACTAGCCTCAATTGAAGGCAAAAAGAGTCGCTGCCCTGGATCTCGGCCCGGTACTGGGGCCAAGGGCGGGAAAAGCCGCAATTTGGGCAGGTAAACATCCCTGCTGCCAGATTATACTCCACTCAGGGGGCCACCGCCATGGGGCTGCATGGGCCAGGGGAAATAAGGGGGAGGAAAAAGAGGACAAGCACAGGACCGGACTCGATAACCAGGTCTGCCTACTGTTCCGCTACCAGAAACCCTCCCGGCTGATCCGCTAGCGAGATGGCATCGGAGCAGACGACTACGACGTTTCGCCCCTTGCCCTTAGCTTGGTAGAGGGCCTCATCGCTGAACTCCACTAAGCTCCTCACGTCATTAGCCTGGTTCGGGTAAGTGGCGATTCCTACCGACACGGTTAGGCAACCTTGGGGGAGCCGAGCCGCGGCAATATTCCTCAGGGCCCTTTCGGCAATAGCCTCAGCTTCCTGGGGACCAGTCCGGGGCAGGATAACTGCAAATTCATCGCCCCCATAGCGGGCTACAATGTCAGTCTCGCGAAAAGTCGCCCGCAAGGTCTGGGCAATCTCATAGAGGGCCTGGTTGGCTACAAAGTGCCCGAAGGTATCGTTGTACTCCTTGAAGCGGTCTACATCAACGAATAGGAGCGTTAGCGGCCAATGGGACCGGCGGGCGGCTTCGAATTCCGCCTGGAGTCGCTCCTGAAAGAAGCCATAATTATAAAGGCCGGTTAGGGCATCGCGAATGCTGGCCTCATAACGCTGTTTGGCCTCGTGTTCCTTCTGTTTGAGACTATCGGCCATGACCCCTACTGCTAGCGACATGACCGACGTCAGCCCCACCATTAGAAAGCTATCTAAGGTCTCGGCGGCTATAAAATCATGGGAATGGCGGTAAAAATGCTCGTAGCATTCGGCCGGCACAGCAATGGCCGCGCTGGTGATGGCGTTGGCCACTCCCCCGCGCAGGCCATAGTTATAGCTTAACAAGATGGCAGGAAATATATAGGCATACCAGACCAAATTGGCCAAGGGCCCCTCGCCATCAAAGAGTTCTTTGGCTAAAGGCACCGAGTAAGCAATTAAGCATAGGCCAGCGCACACATAAGGCCTGCTTATCAGGTTGGCGATGCGGATACCCTTCTCAGAAGCCATCTTTGCCACTCCCTAAGAACTAGGGTCTAGGTCATCATCAGCAGCCCATAGCCGATGACGGCCCGGCAATCACCTTTGGCCTATGCAAATCCTTGGTAGGTATAACATACCTTGCCAGTATTCCGGTGTCAAGCAAATACGGACTGTTCTTGGTTGCCGGAACCAATCAAACTAGGATCTCATAGCTTTCTCGCCGCTGGACAAAGCATCCAGGGCCAGTACCAACGCCAGCAATCTTTCCCGATTGCGCCGGTCGAGCGCCATGCTTCCCATCCCGCCGCCCCGGGTAAGCAGGCTCCGGTAGAGCAATTCAATCAGACCATTAGCAGTACGCGGGGTTGGCGGCAACTGGGCGCCCCGCTGGAGAGCTTTGACCATTGGTTTGGCGAGGTCGGGATCAAACTGGCGGCCAGACCCCTTTCTGACCTCGGTCACCACCTGGTCTGGGCTGAGAGGCTTCCGATAGGGCCGAAATGCCGTCATGGCATCCAGGGCATCGGCCAGGGCTACTATGCGAGCGCCAAGGGGAATGTCTTCCCCTTGATAACCATAATAACCAGTGCCCTGCCAGTGCTCATGATGGAGAAGGACAATGTCCAAGGGAGTAGGAACCGGTGTAGAACCGCCTGGTAGGGGTGGCCGCACCACCCGTGCCATCCCCCGGCTGCTCAATATGGCCGCTCCAACCAAAGGATGCATCCTTACCTTAGCCCATTCCACGTCGTTTAAAGGTCCCGGCTTATAGATGATTCTCCGCTCCACCTTGGTTTTGCCCAAATCGTGGAGCAGTGCCCCAGTGACCAAACAAGGGAGGTGCTGACCATCCACCCCGATGATTTCGGCTATGAAGAGCGCATAACTAGCTACCCCCAGGCTGTGTTCTAAAAGATCAGGGCCATACTCCAACAGGTCGTTTAAATAATGCAACAAATGTCCGGTATCCAATTTTACTGCCTCCTGGGATTCAGGGTTTACGCCGTGTTAGTATTGCGGCCTGATGACTCGCCTCTGGATGGCCAGGGTTTGCTAAGTTTGGCCCGGGCAGCTAGGCCTATGGACTGGTAGTTGGCAGGGGATCGATGGGAGGATGTCTTGCAGGTTGGCATTGGAGTAGGTGAGGCAACGGAACCGGTATCCCGCAGGTTTCCGAGGAACCGCCCCTTGTTTCCTCAATTGGTTTCCAGGGAAGGAGTTTCGTACCTAACGAACCTGGAAGGAAG
>JACIYF010000063.1:0-9744 GCA_014360065.1 Clostridia bacterium
AGGGGGTTCTTAGTAACCGTAGAGCGAGTGAAGAAGGACAGGAAAGGAAAGGCAATAACGCGGGAGTTTATCTCCAAGGACCTGTACCCTGCTCGCCCCCGGGTAGTGCTGGTTGGCCCTTCGGGAGGCCTACCGAGAGACAGTTTTGCGGGGCTTGCTGACTAAGGCAAGTGACGTTTATAATGAATTTACAAGGGGCTCCAGACCGGAGGAAGAAAATTGACTATACGGCCAGCATTTATAACACCAGACTGGAAGCATCTTAACCCGGGAGCAAGAATTGCAAGCTTATTTATGATCTTGTTCATAGGTCTTGTAGCTGCTTTTTGGGGAGTGTGGACAAACAGTCTAGCTCCAGTCTCTACCAAAGATCAGGGGGTAACCATAATTACCATTTCCCCCGGTTCCAGCTTGAAGACAATAGCTGATTTGCTGGAACAGCGAGGTATTATTAAGAGTTCCTGGGCTTTCCAACTCCTAGGTAGAGTAAATGGCTGGGGCAGTAAATTGCAGGCTGGAACTTATGCTTTGAGCCCTTCAGAGGATACTACATCCATTCTTGGGAAGTTGGCGCAGGGAAAAGTGGCGCAGCGATCCTTTACTATTCCCGAAGGTCTTACTGTTGTACAAATTGCCGACCGACTTTCCCAGCAAGGCCTAATCAATCGGGACCGGTTTCTAGCAGAAGCAGCCAACGGAAAGTTTGACTTTCCTTATATAAACAACGCGATTTCAGGACCGGAGAGGCTAGAAGGTTATCTTTTTCCAGATACTTATACCATTCCTTTCAACGCGAATGAGCATGATATCATCCAGATTATGCTTGAAGAGTTCAAGGCGGTTTATGGGCCCAAAGAACAAAAGCGGACCCGGGAACTAGGCCTTACTCCCAACCAGGTAGTTACTATAGCTTCCCTGGTTGAAAAGGAGGCCAAGAATGATGCGGAGCGTTCCTTAATTGCTTCAGTTTTCTATAACCGGATGGCCAGGCATATGCCCCTTCAATCTTGTGCGACCATTCAATATATCCTCGGACACCCCAAGGAAGTACTTACTTATAAGGATTTGGCCATTCCTTCACCCTATAATACCTATCTTCATAATGGATTACCGCCTGGACCCATAGCTTGTCCTGGAAAGAAATCGTTGCTCGCTGCTCTCTATCCAGATAATAGCCCGTACCTGTACTTTGTGGCCCGAGGAGACGGCACTCACCATTTCAGTACTACCCTGAAGGAACATCTCCAAGCTAAAGCTGCGATCGAAGGGAAACAGGACTGACGTCTGCTTCTACTGGTTACACCTGAAACTGCTCAACAGCTTCTTGCAGTGCCGTTGATAAATTTGATAGGTTTTGAGCAGAAGCAGATAGCTGTTGGCTAGAAGCGGATTGTTCTTCGGTTAAAGCAGCCGCTTCTTCAGCTCCGGCAGCGGTTTCCTCGGAAACACTGGCTACGTTGGCCATCACATTGCCTACCTCCTCGGCGCGATGCATGAGTGTTTGAGAAGACTGGGCTATTCCCTGAGTATGGGTGGCGATGTTTCGAACTGAGTCTTCGATATGTTGAAAGGCTTGTTGGGTAGCTTTCAGCGATAATTCTTGAGCGGCTACTGCGCTTTCAGCTTTCGACATTTCTTCTTCAGCTTGTTTAACTGCTTCTTGAATCTCCGAGATAAGCTGGGCAATTTGATCGGTGGCGCCAGCGGATTCTTCGGCCAGTTTTCTCACCTCTTCTGCTACTACGGCGAAACCGCGACCCTGCTCGCCAGCTCTGGCAGCTTCGATAGCAGCATTCAAGGCTAGCAAGTTAGTCTGTTCGGCAATACTATCGATGACTTGAACGATTCCCCCGATAGCCATAGCCTTGCTGCTGAGAGAGGATATAGCCTCCCCGACATGGGTTGTGGCCTGCTGGTTGTCAGCCATACGTTCTACCTGGGCCGTGATTGTTTTTACTCCTTGATCCACCACTGTTAGTGCTTTCGAGGTCAAATTTGCGGATTCATCAGTTCGCTGAACTACCTCCTTCAAAGTAATCAACATCTCTTGCAGCATGTCGCTGCCTTTTTGGGTACTTTCGGCTTGGACTTGAGCTCCTTGGGATAGCTCATTAACTGTCCGGGCGATATCTCCGGCTGCTCTGCCTGTATCCTCGGCTGTCGCAGCTATTTGCTGCGCAGATGCAGCCACCGCACTAGCGCTTTCCTTAACCTGGAGTATTAGTTGCCGGATACTCTGAACCATTTGGTTAAAGCTGGCCGCCAGCGTACCAAGCTCGTCACGGCTTTTGACCTCAACGGTACGCGTAAAGTTACCTCGAGCTAGATCTTGAGAGGCCTCAGTTATTGCCCTTAACGGTCGAGTAATCGAATTAGCTGAAGAGGTGATTAGAATTATTAGAATGGCTAGTACGACCGCTGAAGTAAATATTACCCCTTGCTGTAATCCGGCCAATGGACTGTTGAGCTCCTTCAAGGGCACAGAAATACCGATTGACCAGCCGGTGATTGTCACTGGCGTATAAGTTAGCAATTGAGCAATGTTGTCGCTAGAGGTATATTGATCGCTACCAGTCTCCCCTTTGGTCATTTTCTCAGCTACAGCTCGCATGCTGGGGGTAATTGCCTCTAGATCATCGGTGAGCAGGTTGGTCATATACATTTTGGGATCTGGATGGGCTACTACGCGGCCGTCTTGGGTAAGTAGAAGTGCAAATCCAGTCTGTCCTATCTTAATGCCAGAAATAATCGAACTTAGATGGTCCAGCGGTATCGTTCCCCCCAAAACTCCGATGGTGGCCCCGGTTTCGTTCTTGACGGGACTGGTGATAGTAATTATGGCCTTGCCCGTGTTACGATTCAACACCGGGTCGGAGATAACAGTGCGACCCTCTTTGAAGCTCTTGGCAAAATAATCGGTATCCCCAATGTAGGCAATCGTGCCGCTGGTGTTAGTGCTCTGGCCGTAGGCATCGGCAAAGAAAAGCATTTCATAGTGAGTCATCTTTGCGCTTTCTGACTTAAGGTAAGACTGCATAAGAGCCCATTGACCGCTGCGGACTGGAGGGGTATTGGCTAGGAGTTCAATCTCTGACCGGTAACGCTCCAACTTTTCAGAAAGAATATTGCTCAATAACTTAGCCTGGTCTTGAGCTTGAGTACGTATATTAGTTCCGAGGACACTTCTTGCTTGAACCAAGGCAATTGAAGTTAGTACTATAAGTCCAATAGCCACGACAGTTAGGGTATTAGCTAGTAGTTTATTCCTTAGGCTCTTCAACTAAACTAACCTCCCTCTAAGGGATTTATTACCCACCTATAAATCGACCCTACAATAGTTAGATCGACACTTTGGGCCAAAACTTTTGTAACCCCCTATAATGTTCCGCCATATAGTATAAAGTGACTCTCTCAGGGAGGGTTCAAAGTGCTGGACTGGGAATGGCAAGAGGTTTCCTCCCCTTTGGAGTCCTTCATTGGTTACCTTGACAACCATGCGTTTCCTCAACCCCTATCTGAAGAGGAAGAAAGCCTCTATATTAGGCTATTCCTGGAGAGGGGAGATCCGGAAGCGCGCAATATCCTGATAGAGCACAATCTGCGGCTAGTTGCGCACATAACCAAAAAATTCGAAGCCTGCGGCGAGAGCATGGAAGATCTAATATCCATAGGCACCATCGGCCTGATCAAGGCCATCAATACTTATGATCAAACTCGGGGTACCAAGTTAGCAACCTATGCGTCCAGATGTATTGAGAATGAGATTCTCATGTACCTGCGGGCCAACAAGAAAACTAAAGGGGAAGTGTCTATCTATGATTCCATTGGCGTTGACAAGGAAGGTAACGAGATAACTTTGATTGATGTGCTAGGCACTGAGGGGGATGTGGTGGTAGAAACAGTTGAGAATTCATTAGATCGGAAACGGGTGCGAAACAAGCTCAAAAACTTGTCGAAACGTGAGCGGCGGGTTCTGGAGATGCGTTATGGATTGCTTGATAGTCGACGACACACACAAAAGGATGTGGCCAAAAATCTTGGAATCTCTCGCTCTTATGTAAGCAGGATCGAGAAGCGAGCGGTAAACCGGTTGCTCAAAGAGCTGGAAAAAGGCTGAGACAGATTAAGTTTATCTTCTGGCGAACCGAAGTTAGATATTGAGGATTCAGCCAACGAAGGAGCCCAAACCTTTCATGAGAGTACTAGAAGAGCTTGACCGCGCCCTGGTTACTTGGTTGCAACCATACCGGCTGGATTATATCCTATTTGCAGGTGGCCTGGGGATAACGTTTTATATGCTGGCAATTAAGGTCCAGTATTATCCCTTGAGTTTGATTCCATATATAGCCCTCCTAATTAGCGGGGTGGCGTATTTTTGGCCGTGGCTTGGCCCGTATGCATTTTTGTTGGCTTTGTTTCCTATAGCCTTGGCTATAAGTCCAGCTCTGGGCTTCGGAACTATAGTAGCAGCGGTCACCCTTTATTACCAGCACCTGAAAAAACCCGATTCGGTGGGACAAGCCTTTCGCTTCAATGATAGGGGCATTCCCAACTTTTTTCTGCTATTGGCAGTCTCTCCTTGGTTAGCTTCTCATGGCTGGGAAACGCTAATCCCTATCTTATCAGGGGTTCTATATCCAAAACTCAAGGGTAGTTTCCTGGCGTTTGGTGGTGGCTTATTTTTGGCTGGTGCTGCCGTGGTCTTTGGAAGCCACTATTTTTACTTACCGCCGCCAAGCCCCATGCCCTCTTTAGTTTTGCCACCCGCTGATGAAGTCAGGTTTTGGGGTTTGGCCAACTTTAGTTGGGACAGCCTCTTCGATTTTTATTACCAGACTTTATTGGGGCTGTTTTCACGGCAGGATTGGTTGTTATTAGCCAGCATATGGGGTATATCTGCTTACGGAGTTGGATACCTTGGCTCTTTAAAGGTTGGTAGACAGAGACTGGTGCAAACTGGCGTTGGCGTTTTGCTGGTGCTTTTGTTGCAGCACCAACTTCTCGCCTTGCCTTTTCCCAAGCCTTCCTCCCTGCTTGGAGCTATGGCTTTGGCCTATGTCCTCAGCTTGCTGTGGAGCGGAGAAGCTGGAAGCGGGACAGAGGGGGCTCTGGCGCCAGTACCAGTTGCCAACAATAAGCTGGGTTTGACAAGGGTAAGAACTGGCGAAACCAACGGAACTCCAGTGGGGTGGGATGATATTGTTGGTTATGACGATGTCAAACAAGAAATTAGGGATGCCATTAGCCTCCATTTCAATCCTTTAGCCTCGCAGGAATTCGTTGGAGCTCGCCCTATTCGAGGAATACTGCTTTTTGGGCCAGCAGGAGTGGGGAAAACCCTTTTTGCCCGAGCCATAGCCACGGAAAGCAAGGCTGCATTTATTGGAGTAAGCGGGCCAGAATTCTTCGATAAATGGTTTGGAGAAAGCGAATCCCGCCTGCGAAAGCTGTTCCTTGAGGCTAGGAGGCAACCAACTGTTCTGTTCTTTGATGAGATTGAGGCCTTTCTCCCCCAAAGGGGTCGGGATATGTATGACCACTATCACGTATTGGAGTCAATCGTAAGCACCTTCTTGGGGCAAATGGACGGACTGGGAAGCTTTGGAGAACAAGTATTGGTGGTTGGGGCTACCAATCACCCTGAGCACTTGGATTCAGCTGCCCTTAGACCGGGACGATTCGATAAAGTGATCTACATTCCGCCTCCCGACCGGCTTACCCGAGAGAAACTGTTTAGCAAATTTCTTGCCAATAAAAGGGTTGGAGCAGACGTTGATGTTTCCCGGTTAGCCGCGCTTACGGAAAGGTATACTGGAGCGGATGTGGAAGGAATTTGCAATAGCGCAGCCCTGGAGGCGAGAAACCATCCCATCAGCATGGGTTACTTAGAAGCCCTTATCTCGCAGACTAAACCCTCGGTGTCGTTGGCTATGTTGAAACATTATGAGGCTATGCGGGAAAAGTTTCAAAGGCGAAGCAGAATAACTGCCCAAAAGAGGTCGGAAGACCAGCCTGATTACACTTGGGAGGACGTTAGTGGTCTGGATGAAGCCAAAAGGGTAATTGAGAAAACTATCCTGCTTCCATTGGCTCACCCTGAAATTCTCCAAACTTACAGGGTGCGACCGCCTCGGGGCGTACTATTCTTCGGCCCGCCTGGGTGCGGCAAGACATTGTTAGCCAAGGTAATTGCTTCAAAGGTGGGAGCCAAATTCTACCCGGTACAGGGCCCGGAGCTTTTGAGGGGTGTATTCGGAGAATCGGAACGGGCCATCAGGGACCTTTTTACCCGGGCTAAGGAGAATGCGCCAGCCATCATTTTCTTTGATGAGGTTGATGCTTTAGGTAACGCCAGAGACCATGGGGCGGGTAGCGCATTAGTAAACCAATTGCTGGCTGAGATGGACGGTATGGAAGAGCTCAACCAAGTAATAGTGCTGGCAGCGACTAATCGCCTCGAGAGCTTGGACCGGGCTTTGCTTAGGCCCGGTCGGTTTGACCGGTTGGTTTTTGTGGGTCCACCAAACGAACAAGCCCGGGCTGACTTATTTAGGAAAAAATTGTCTGGCATACCAGGATCAGATCAGCTTGATTTTTCGCAGTTAGCGGCAGAGACGGAAGGTTATTCTGGCGCAGATATTGAGTATATCTGCAGCGCGGTTGCCCTGTCTAAGGCTGAGGAGGCGGTTGAAAAGAAACAGGTAGTAGCCATTACCACTGAAGATATGCTGAAACAGATTAGTATAACTCCTTCATCCCTCAGAGAGATTGACCTTGAAGCTTACTGGGAGCTGGCCCAAGCTCAAAGGCTCTAGTAAGAATAGGCTCTAGCGTGCTATAATCAAGTGAGTATCGGCCGGACAGCATATACAGCGACTATTTGGAGGCTACTATGTGGGAGATTCTAATACCAGATCTCTACGTCAAGGGAATAACGAACATACCTTTAAATCAGCTTCTAGGCTGGGGTACCAAGGGTCTGATAGTTGACTTCGATAACACCGTCACCGAATGGAACGCAACTATGGTGAGCGCTGAAGTAGGCAACTGGATCAAGGCAGTAAGGGAATTGGGGATAATGATGTGCCTTACCTCTAACAACCGAGGGCCGCACATTGAAACTATAGCTTCCCAATTAGGGGTTGCGGCAGTGACAGGTGCAGGGAAACCCCGGCGGGGAGGTTTACGGCGGGCTTTAGCGATTTTAGGCACTACCCCAGCGGAGACAGTAGTAATTGGCGATCAGATTTTTACCGATGTCCTTGCCGGTCACCGGATGGGAATGAGAGTCATTTTAGTACAACCGCTGAGCCGGAGGGAGTTTCTTGGCACCCGGCTAATGCGAGTGGGAGAGCGGCTACTGTTAAAAAGGCTGGCTCTCAAGGAGGACTGGTAGGTGAAACGTCCGGTGGTTTTGATCGGCTTTCCGGTGGGCCACAGCCTTTCGGAAAGAATGCAAAATGCGGCTTTTAAGCACCTTGGTTTGGACCTATACTATTATGCAGCCGAAATCAGACCGGAGGAATTGCCAGAAGCAATCCGCGGCCTGTCTAAACTGGGTTTTGCAGGAGCAAACGTCACTATTCCTTACAAAGAACAAGTCTTACCGTTTCTAGACCATTTAGATCAATCGGGATACGAAGCGCAAGCAGTTAATACGGTGGTGTGTCGGGACGGTAAATTATGGGGCTACAATACCGACGGGGAAGGATTTATTCGCTCGCTAGCTGAGGAAGGTATCGTTCCTCGCGGCAAAGTTTTTTGCCTCATTGGTGCTGGCGGTGCTGCTCGCGGTGTGGCTCAAGCCCTAGTGCGGCAAGGAGCCGCTTGCATCGATTTTATCAATCGGACGCCAAAACGGGCTGTTAGGCTGATAGAGGATATATTGCGTAGCGCTGAAAAAGCTGGTTCTGTTTTGACAACTGAGCTTAAGGCGTTGCCATTGTGTAGGGAAAGCTTCGAAGCTGCCCTTTCCCGAGCCCAGGTTTTGGTTAACTGCTCGCCGGTGGGGATGTACCCCCGGGTTTTCGATTCGCCGCTACCTTATCCAGAGCTGTTACGGCCCAGTTTGGTGGTTTACGACTTAGTTTACAATCCTTACCAGACAGCCTTGCTGCGGGAGGCTGCCTCTCGTGGCTGTCAGACTATCTCCGGCCTAGGTATGCTGGTATATCAAGGGGCAGCAGCTTTTAGCCTCTGGACCGGTATGTCTGCGCCGGTGGAAATTATGTGGGCGGCAGCCAAGTCCAGTATTACGGGTGAGAGATAATGGCATGGCCGGGCTTGCGTTTTGTTACCGGCGGGGAGTCTCATGGTCCGCAGTTAACAGCGGTCGTCGATGGGTTTCCAGCTGGGCTGAGCGTGAATCGAGATGAGATAGACTATCAGTTAGCGCGACGACAGCAGGGGTACGGCCGTGGGGGCCGTATGGCGATTGAACGAGACCGAGTATCGATTGCAGGCGGGGTTCGGAGAGGGAAGACTACCGGCGCGCCGGTTGTTCTAGTAATTGAAAACCGTGACTGGGTGAATTGGGAAAGGTATATGCAAAGTAGCCCTGACGTTGATGAGAGCAGGGCAGTTAGGGTGCCTCGGCCTGGCCATGCCGATTTGCCTGGGGCCATAAAGTATGGCCATTACGATATCCGGGATGTACTAGAGAGATCCAGTGCTAGGGAGACAGCGGCAAGGACTGCAGTAGGTGCCTTAGCTCGTATCCTTCTCAGTGCTGTTGGCATTACGATTAGCGGCAAAGTACTACAAATTGGTCCTATGAAGTTCAAAGGCGGTATTCAGTCGGATGATACTGACGAAGAGCTTGCCAGATTAGTTGATGAAGTCAGGTTACGAGGCGATACCTTAGGAGGAATTTTCGAAGTTAGTGCCTCAGGAGTTCCGGTCGGCCTAGGCAGCTACTCGCAATGGGATCGGCGCTTGGACGGTAGGTTGGCTGGTGCCATCATGAGCATTCCTGGCATTAAAGGTGTGGAGATTGGCATGGGCTTTGAGGCTGCAGGCAAGTATGGTTCGGAAGTACATGATCCCATTTACTACCACCCAGCCCAAGGCTTCTACCGACAGACCAATGGCGCTGGCGGCATAGAAGGTGGCGTGACTAATGGCCAGCCGGTGGTAATCCGAGCAGCTATGAAGCCTATTCCCACCCTCCTTTCGCCATTGCCTAGCGTTGACCTTATTACCAAAGAGGTTAAGGGGGCCTCAGTGGAACGATCTGACGTATGTGCAATTTTTGCAGCCGAAGTAGTTGGGGAAGCGGTGCTGGCTTGGGAACTAGCTTCTGCTCTTCTAGAGAAATTTGGCGGAGATAGTTTGGCTGAGCTAGAAACAAGAGTAGAACAGTGGCGAGAGTATGTCCAGCAATTCTAAAGCCAATCTGATTCTTGTTGGTTTTATGGGCACTGGAAAGACTACTATTGGGCGTAAGCTGGGTCAGACCTTAGGCCGTCGATTTGTCGATACCGACGCAGAAATTGAAGCAGCGACAGGGCTTAGCATATCAGAAATTTTCCGCCGTTACGGCGAGAGGTACTTTCGGGCCATCGAAAAACTAGCAATCAAAAGGATAGTTGGGATGGGCAACTTGGTCATTGCCACTGGAGGTGGGGCAGTTACCGACAGCGAGGTCCGATTGTTGCTTAGTAAGGCAGGAATGGTATTCTGGCTTACCGCTCGCCCAGAAGTGATTCTTAAGCGAACGCAAACAAACCGAGATCGGCCTTTGCT
>JACIYF010000063.1:9754-15827 GCA_014360065.1 Clostridia bacterium
CGATTTCATACGATTTTTTGTTTTTTATGATTATGCCATTTTTCGCCGGCCTTTGCTGCGGGGCAAGGCTTTGCCTGCGATTATTGATTTGATGCGCGACCGCGAAGTGTATTACCGATTTGCTGATTATACAATTGATACCTCCGATCTTAGTGTTAATCAAGTGGTAGAGGAGGTACTGAAGAGGTGGAAGGAAGCTGGCGAATAAACAGACTACGGAACGGGATTTATTTGTAAAGCTTGGGAGTCGATCTTACCCTATAACCGTGACTCTAGGAGCCCTAAATTCCATACCTGAAGCTGTGGGCGGTTTAACCAATGCCAAGAAGTGTATGTTAATAAGTAACCCTACCGTTATGGAGCTCTATGGGAACCGATTAACCCACAGTCTGGTAGCCGAGGGATGGGAAGTCATATCAGGGATCGTCGATGACGATGAAAAAGCCAAGAGCCTCGACTCTATCTGCAAGCTGTGGGATTTAGCCGCCCAGCACCATTTCGAACGCTGGACTCCTTTTTTGGCCTTGGGCGGTGGAGTAGTGGGGGATATAGCTGGGTTCGCGGCTGCGACTTATAAACGTGGGGTTCCGTTGATTCAAATACCTACGACTCTCCTGGCCCAAGTGGACAGCGCCATTGGCGGCAAAAATGGGATTAACCATGCCCTGGGCAAGAACCTGATCGGAACGTTTTACCAACCCAAGGCAGTCGTGATAGACCCGATCACTCTTAAAACTTTGCCCCGGCGAGAACTTGTTTGTGGAATGGCAGAGGTTATTAAGTATGGTGTGATTGACGACGTTGTCCTGTTTACCTTCGTAGAGAAACAGTTAGAGCGGATTTTGGATGTCGATCTGGACATTATTGAGGAGGCTATTAAGCAGTCGGTTGCCGTCAAGTGTAAGATTGTATCTCTGGACGAGACGGAGGTAGGGCTGCGCGCAGTTTTGAACTTTGGACATACGGTGGGACATGCGTTGGAAAGCGTAACCGGCTATAAGCTTTTTCACCATGGCGAAGCAGTTGCGATTGGAATGGCGGAGGAAAGCAGGATGGCAGTCCGCATGGGGGTTTTTTCAGCCAGTGAGGCCGAAAGGTTAATTGCGCTTCTCCAACGAGCCGGCTTGCCAACCTCGATACCCAAGAACATCTCCTTGGATAGTTTATTGCCGGCCCTCCAGCAAGACAAAAAGAACCGAGAAGGCAAAGTATCTGTGGTTATGCCGAAGCAACTGGGGGAAGTATCTGTTTACCAAATAGACGGCCGGGAAGCCCTGAGACTGCTAGCTTAGGTGGGGTAAAGGTGGTTGTTAACGACGAAGTAGTGGACATTGATGTTTTGTTGGAAGGTAAAATGGGTTCGGTTCCAGCAGTCAGCTTTTTCAACCAGATATTGCTCCAAGCCATAGAGCGAAGGGCTAGCGACATCCACATTGAGCCGCGAGAGCATGATGCTGCAGTACGCTTAAGGGTGGACGGTGTTCTTCAGCCCTATCTACCGATCGAAAAGGAAGTGATGAGTGCCTTAGTCTCTAGAATAAAAGTATTGGCGCACATGGACATTGCTGAAAAACGCTTACCTCAAGATGGCAGGATACAGGTTCGTGGTCATGGTAGTGATATCGACCTTCGGGTTTCGTGTATGCCAACTGTTTTTGGCGAGAAGATTGTGCTTAGGCTTTTGGACCGCAATGCAAGGTTATTTAGTCTTGCCCAGCTGGGATTTGATAACCAGACATTAGAACTTTACCGCCACCTGTTTAACCTTCCCCACGGCATGGTTATAGTAGCTGGGCCTACTGGAAGCGGGAAAACTACCACCTTGTACGCAACCTTGCGAGAGATCGATGTAGTTCATAGGAACGTTGTCACTATCGAGGATCCTGTAGAATATGTCATGGATGGAGTGAGCCAAGTCTGGGTCAATTACAAAACTGGACTAGATTTTCCTACTGCTCTGCGAGGGATTCTTCGCCAAGACCCAGATGTTATAATGGTTGGCGAAATCCGGGACCCTGAGACAGCTGACATAGCGGTTCAGGCCGCCATTACTGGCCACCTAATTCTTAGTACGATTCATACCAACGATGCCGCTAGCGCTGTGGTTAGGTTGATGGACATGGGGATAGAGCCCTTTCGCATTGCTTCTGCATTAAACGGGGTAATGGCACAACGCTTAGTCCGTAAGCTTTGTGGCTGCCGAGAGATGGTAGGACAAGCATATAAAGCTAACGGTTGTCCTAAATGTTACTACTCAGGCTATATGGGAAGAACCGCCATTTCCGAAATTATGGCTGTCGGTCCTGAGGTCAAGGAGCTGATACTCAAAAGAAGGCCGAGCCAGGAAATTAAAGAGGTTGCTGTTGCTCAGGGGATGGTTGACCTGTGGGCGGACGGCCTCAAAAAAGTTGCTGGAGGCATAACTTCGGCGGAGGAGCTGGTCCGGGTTATTCCTGCCACTTAATAACCGCTGAGGAGATGGTAGCTCCATGGTTATTGCTGAAGTTCTCAAGCTGGCAGTCGAGAAAAGAGCTTCTGACATACACCTTACGCCTGGGGTGCCTCCCGTATATAGGATTGATGGCCAGTTGGTGCTTGAACGAGGCTTTCCTCAGGTGCTTCCTTCAATCACAGAACGCATTGCTCAAGAAATCATTCCTGCCAACCAAATCGCTAAGTTTTATGAGCATGGGGAGGTTGATTTTGCTTATTCTTTGCCAGGGGTAGGCAGGTTCCGAGTGAATGCCTATCGGCAGCGGGGGAGCGTAGCTCTGGCCATGCGTTTGGTTAACTCCCGAATCCCTACCTTATCTGAGCTGGGTATGCCAGCTATTGTAAGCGACTTGGCGCGGCGCACCCAGGGGCTGGTGCTAGTAACCGGACCAACTGGCAGCGGCAAATCAACCACTCTGGCTGCTATGGTTGGATTAATTAACAGTGAACGTAGTTGCCACATCATTACTCTTGAGGATCCGATAGAGTATTTACACCAACACCAGATGAGTATTGTGAACCAGCGGGAAATCGGTACCGACTCTGAAAGCTTTGCTGAAGCCCTGCGAGCAGCGTTACGGCAAGACCCTGATGTAATCATGGTAGGAGAAATGCGGGATCTCGAGACCATAGCTACGGCCGTGACTGCAGCTGAGACCGGCCATTTAGTCCTAGCAACTCTTCACACAGCTAATGCTGCTCAGACAGTCGACCGGATCATCGACATCTTTCCGCCGCATCAGCAGCAACAGATCCGAGTTCAACTCGCCGATGTAATAGAAGGGGTCATAAGCCAGCAGCTTCTGGCCAGACGTGATCAACCTGGACGAGTAGCTGCGGTGGAGATTATGGTGGCAACTCCGGCTATCCGGAACATGATTCGGGAAGGAAAGAACTATCAGATCCTATCTGCTATCCAAACCGGCGCAAGATATGGAATGCAGACTATGGACATGGCTTTACGGGATCTTTACCGAAGGGGGATAATTGCGCTGGAGGACGCCGCTCCCCGCCTTCGAGATAGTAACTTAATTGAAGAAGCAATCAGATAGACCGTTATGCTTAGGAGCTCAGGGCTATGGTCAAGCTGAGCTATCATGCTTATACCCAGCAAGGATACTTGGTGCAAGGTACGTTAGTAGCCAAAGATTCTAACGAAGCCGCTGCCGAACTCAAAAAGCAAGGGCTCTGGGTTATTTCCCTGAAACCAAAAGGGCGTAGAGTAGTAAAGCGATTGGGACTACAGGACTTGGCTTTTCTATTTCAGCAGATGGCGTTAATGCTCTCGGGTGGTTTGCCGTTGCTCAGGTGCTTACAGGTACTCCAGCAGGAAACAAGCGGTGACCGGCGGGAGCTATTGAAAGCCATTGAGGGCGACCTCAAAAATGGCCAGGGTCTGGCCGAGAGCCTTCAAAACTACCAAGACTTGTTTCCTCTTAAGATTATTCAAATAGTCAAGGCGGGAGAAGTGAGCGGCAGGTTAGACGAAACCTTGGGTCGGCTGGCAGCACAGCTAGAAAGGGAGCGGGAGATAAAAGGCAAGATTCACTCTGCCCTACTTTATCCCGGACTAGTCTTCCTTACGGCTATTCTGGCGTTCTTTGTGATTATCGCTTTTATCTTTCCCCGGTTAACGGAGGTGCTTCAGCATCTCAATGCACCCATATCCCCAACAGTTTTAGGCCTTTTGTCTTGGCATCGATGGTTTTGGCAAAGGGGTTGGAGCTGGTTGGCTCTGGCCGTAGGAGTCGCCTGTGTAGGGGCGTATGCCTATAGGCAGTCCTCTTCGATGAAGATATGGGTTACCCGCCTGACCCTCAGATTGCCATGGGTTGGCAAGACCTATTGCCGAGGGGTTAGCGCCAAGCTATTGCGAACCCTAGGTACTATGTTGTCCAGTGGGGTACCGCTTCTAGAAGCATTGCAGGTAGTAGCTGAGAGCATGGGTAGCCTATACTGGCAGCGAGCTCTAGGGTGGGTCCAGCTGGAAGTCAGCAGGGGGCAAAGCTTAGCCGCTGCCATGGCTAAACTGGGGGTTTTCCCTACGTTGGTGATACAAATGATCCATGCCGGAGAGGAGAGTGGGAGGCTGGCAACAGTTCTTGAGGGATTGGCTACATATTATGAGGAGAGGATTTATACCCAATTGCTCGGCTTGACTAAAGTGTTAGAACCTGTATTGGTGTTAGGATTGGGAGCATTGATAGGCCTGTTGGTCATGAGCTTGCTGTCGTCAATGGTGGTAGCTCTAAGTACCATATCTTAACAGTTTTCGAGGCAGGCCATCAAGGCCAGGTTTGATAAACTTGACCCGAAGCCTGCCGCCGACAAGCTTGACTTCTCGCTGGTGTGCTGAGCCCAAGGGTGGAGTCTGACCCGGGTGCCTTGGGGTACAGTTGATTGTCGCCGCCGGAAGGTGAGCACGCGGAGGAGGAGATGGGGGAAATGCCGCAACAATCAGAGGATCGAATGAAAAATACCGGAGGCTTCACGCTGATCGAGCTAACTGTGGTCATGCTGATAATTGGTATTATGGCTGCTATTCTGGTTCCCAGGTACTTTAACGTAGCCGATCAAGCCAAAGTCAACTCTGCTCGAAGCGAGCTAAAGAATTTCCAAGGGGCTTTGGAGCTTTTCCGTTCAGATACCGGAACCTACCCTTGGGACGAGGAAGGAGGCCAACCCAGCGATGAGTGTACCCAGGGGCTGGCGGCCTTAGTCAACAATATTAGCCAAGCTTCGGAGGTTGTTTATCCAGGATGGGATGGCCCCTACCTATCGGTTAGTCAGGACTACGTCGGTGATGTGGTTAACCGAACTCCACCCACCCAAAGGCCCTTTGCGCCGCTCGATCCGTGGGGCAACCCCTATTCTTATAAGCTTAATGACCCTAACGATCCTGCTAAAGGGTATGTCATTAGGTCATTCGGTCCTGACGGCGAGCTGGATAGCGGCGACGATCTTGTCTTGCCATGAAGGAGGAAATCCGCTTGCCGGCTTGGCTAGGAACGGGAGATTCTGTGGCTACCCAGATATTTGCCCTGGTCCTGGGCGCTGTTGTGGGTAGCTTTCTTAATGTCTGCATCTGGCGCATTCCTCAGGGAGAGTCTGTAGTTTATCCACCTTCGCACTGCCCCCACTGCGGGCAACGCCTTAAGGCTTGGCAGATGATACCTATTTTAAGTTATTTGTTGCTCCGTGGGCGGTGTGCCTTTTGTTCTCAAACCATCGGTTGGATCTACCCAACCGTCGAAGCTTTAGGAGCCCTTAGCTTGTGGGGTGCAATGGTGAGATTCGGGCCTACCTGGTCAGCCCTTGGCGTTGCCTGCCTTATTTGGATCGGTCTGGTTGTTGCCTTTATTGATCTCTACCATTATCGTATTCCAGATTCTGTCACGATTACCGGGATGGTGCTGGGCATTATGTTTACCTTGGCCAGGAACCTTGAAGGGGCAGCAGAGTTGGGCCCAGTTGCGTGGCGGACGCTCGAGCAATGCTTTTACGGAGCTGTTGCAGGCGGAGGGTTTCTTTGGTTAGTTGGATTTTTAAGCCGAGGGGGCATGGGGGGAGGAGATATCAA
>JACIYF010000064.1 GCA_014360065.1 Clostridia bacterium
TTGTTACTACCTTTGGCGATATGATGCGGGTACCAGGCAGCCGGTCCAGTCTGGTGCAGGAACGGGCCAATGGTGATGTGCGTGTAGTCTATTCAGCTTTGGATGCCGTGGCTATTGCCGAGGCCAACCCGGATAAGACAGTCATTTTCTTGGGGGTAGGTTTTGAAACCACTGTTCCGGCTGCCGCTTTATGCCTGGAAGAAGTGGTGAGAAAAAACCTGAAAAATTTTTTGCTTTACTCTGCTCATAAGGTGGTCCCACCGGCCTTGGAAACTCTTTTACAGGACCCGGAGGTTAAAATCGATGGTTTTCTTCTACCCGGTCATGTTTGTACTATTCTTGGCAGAAAAACCTTTGAGTTTTTAAGTCAAAAATATAATGTACCTGCCGTTATTGGCGGGTTTGAGCCAGTTGATATTCTGGCGGCCCTTGAAGCACTGGTTGACATGGTTGCGGCAGGAAAGGCCCAAGTCCTTAACAGGTATTCCCGGGCGGTCCGGGAGGAGGGCAACCCTTTGGCCCGGGCGGTTGTGCAGAAGTATTTTGACCTGGTGGATGTTAGGTGGCGAGGTATAGGTATTATACCCCGTAGCGGGCTGAAGCTCAAACCAGAATATGCCCGCTATGATGCCGAACAACAGTACCCCATTGAAGAATCTACTGTTGAAGCGGTGCCAGGTTGTTCATGTGGTGAGATCTTGAAGGGAAAAATGGAACCCCCTGAGTGTCCTCTTTTTGCATACATTTGTACGCCTTTAAAGCCGGTTGGACCTTGCATGGTCTCAAGTGAAGGAGCTTGTGCCGCCTATTATAAGTACGAACGGAAGGGGGAGTAATAATTGATAGAAGATAAAATCCTTTTAGCCCATGGTGACGGTGGCCTTTTAACTCACGAGTTGATTAACGACCTGTTTTTACGACATTTCGAAAATCCAATTTTAAAAACTTTGAATGATGCAGCCGCCTTGCCTTTTGAAATTGAAAAAGGCCAGCTGGTAGTGACTACTGATTCCTTTGTCATCAAACCGATCTTTTTCCCTGGTGGCGATATCGGTAAGCTAGCAGTCTGTGGTACAGTAAACGACTTGGCAGTTAGCGGGGCTGTACCCCATTTTCTTACGGCTTCTTTTATTTTGGAAGAAGGTTTGCCCTTAGCTGACCTGGAAAAAATCCTTGCTTCTATGGCTAAGGCAGCCCGGATGGCCGGGGTTACTATTGTTGCTGGAGATACTAAAGTAGTGGAACGGGGTAATGCCGATAAAATCTTTGTTAATACGACAGGGGTCGGTTTGGTGCCGGAAGGCGTTGAGCTTGGCTACCATAGAGTTGAAGAAGGGGACATGGTAATCATCAATGGTAATATTGGTGAGCACGGTTTGGCAGTGGTGTCCCGACGGGAAGGCCTGGAGTTTGAAAGCGATATAATAAGCGACTGTACTTGTCTAAACTCGATCACTCAGGATTTACTATTTCAATATAAGGGTATTAAGCTTATGCGTGATCCCACCCGGGGTGGGGTGGCGACCACAGTGAAGGAAATTGCCCTGGCTACTAATAAAGATATATTTCTCTTTGAAGATCGTATTCCCATAAGCGATGAGGTTCGGTGGGCGGCGGAAATGCTCGGATTGGATGCCCTTTATTTAGCTAATGAAGGAAAATTTATAGCAGTTGTTTCACCTCAGGAAGCGCCAGACATCGTAGCGGCCCTGCGCAGGCTGCCCCAGGGCCAACAGGCCAGTATCATTGGAGAGGTTAAGAAAGGCCAGGGTAATGTTTTTTTAAAAACTTCTCTAGGTGCAACAAAATTGATAGATATGTTAGCAGGCGAACAACTACCGCGCATTTGCTAAAAATACTTCTCCTACTGCCTCCGGCGAATTGAATTAAGGGTCTCAAATAAGCAATGCCAGCGGGTTCGGTTAAGGATCTGTTTTTCTAGAGAAAGATGAGCTACGCAGGCTTTGACCTCGTTCTAGAACTTAAAGTTTCCCCGGCTACCGTACAGGCTCTTCCAGCTTCCGAAGCCCAAGGGCCTTAGACTAAGATCCTGAGGTTCTTTTGGCTCTACGATCAGCAGGCAGAAAGAAACATCTCCTTTGTCTTGGCGCTGCGACCGAGGTGCAAGCTCTCCCGGAAGGATTTCTTATATAATTAATGCTGCCCGCCTGGCACTTCAGGGGCCGGGGCGAAGACGTGGTAAGAGAGAGTTACGCTGACTTCGCCGACGAAAGAAGAAAGGTGATAGCAGCGGCAAGAAAGCTTATTGCCTCCGGAGTGTCCCCGGGGAACATTTGCCTGCTCTCCCATTACCGGTTTGAAAATTCCTGCTTGCAAGGAGAGAAAGCCAAGGCACCACAAATCATAGGCGGCGAGAGGTACTACCGCTAGTGAAGAGATCGACTAAGGTGCTCAATCAGATCAGGAACGCTTACAAGGACTACGGGGAGAACGCTTACTAGAAGGGTACCCATAATAGTTACGGCGGCGGTAATCTGTGACCGGGGACAAGGTACTGATCGCGGAGCGGGAAAACTGCTCTCAATTTCTCCAGGCCAAAGCATGTATGTTGACTATGCTGGGGAATTTAAGTATACTTAGGCTTGCCGGTAGGATTTCTGGTTTGAGGTGAGCACAGGCTCGCGGGCATGCGGGTGTAGCTCAGTGGTAGAGCCCTGGCCTTCCAAGCCAGTCGGGTGGGTTCGATTCCCATCACCCGCTCCCGGTTTTTGTTTGCGCCTGTAGCTCAGGGGACAGAGCAACGGACTTCTAATCCGTGGGTCGCAGGTTCGAATCCTGCCAGGCGTGCCATGGTGGGCATAGCTCAGCTGGTTAGAGCACCAGATTGTGGCTCTGGGGGTCAAGGGTTCAAATCCCTTTGCCCACCCCGGTGGGGGCCATTAGCTCAGGAGGTAGAGCACCTGACTTTTAATCAGGGTGTCGGAGGTTCGAGTCCTCCATGGCTCACCATTTTTCCGCGGGAGTGGCGGAACTGGCAGACGCGCTAGACTTAGGATCTAGTGGGTAACACCGTGGGGGTTCGAGTCCCTTCTCCCGCACCCCGAAAGGGCTAAAGCCGGCATTATTTGGCATCGATGGACCTCGGCTGCTGACCGGCCGAGGTTTAACTTTGGTTATTCTGGTACAATATTGGTAACGGGGAAGGAACTTGGTTAGCAAAGGCGAACTAAACAAGTAGTTATAAACCTGCGGATTTAGCATTAGATGGTAATGGTAGTCAAAGGGGGAGCATTGTGCGTACGGCAGTCGAGAAAGTAGAAAAGAACCAGGTGACACTTAAAATTGAAGTAGAAGCGGAAAGACTGGAAAAGGCTTTAGACCGGGCTTATCGCAAGTTAGTGAAGAGGATCAATATTCCCGGTTTTCGCAAGGGCAAGGCTCCCCGGTGGATAGTTGAGAACTACGTGGGCAAGCCGGCCATGGTTCAAGAGGCAGTAGATGAGTTGGTTCCCGAAGCTTATGCGGACGCCGTCAAGGAGCAAAATCTCGAACCCATCGATATGCCCAAGTTGGAAATCATTCAAGCCGAGGCTGGACAGCCTTTGGTTTTTAAAGCCTCAGTTGAAGTCAAGCCAGAAGTCAAGCTGGGGCAATACACGGGTCTGGTGGTGAAGAAGCCACCAGTAGAGGTAACTGAGGAGGAAGTCAATGCTCGGCTGGAGGCGCTACGCCAGCGCTATGCCAAGCTGGTGACGGTGGAAGACCGAGGAGCCGAGATGGGGGATCTGGTCATCATTGACTTTGAGGGAACGGCAGACGGAGAGCCAGTCTCCGGAGCCAAAGAGGAGAACTTCCCCTTAACCTTGGGCTCAAAGACCCTGGTGGAGGGGTTTGAAGAACAATTGGTTGGAGCGAGACCCGGGGAGACCCGGGAAATACGCATCACCTTCCCTAGCGATTACCGCGTCGAGAGCTTGCGGGGGAGAGAAGTATTGTTCCAGACTAAAGTGAAGGAAATCAAGAAAAAGGAGCTCTCCCCGCTTGACGATGAATTTGCAAAGGATGTAAGCGAATTTGAAACTTTAGAGGAATTGCGGGAAGACGTGGCGAATAGTTTGAAGAGAACCAAAGAGCAGAGGGCCAATGAAGCCGTCAAGGAGCAGGCCATCAAGCAGGCAGTAGACCAGGCCGAGGTGGAATTACCGGAGGTATTGGTGGAGCGCCAAGCTCGTAGCTTGATGCAGGAGCTGGAAGAAGCGCTCAAGGTGCAAGGGTTGGACTTAGAAGAGTACCTGGCAATGAATGGCAGTAAGCGGGAGGAGCTGGAAGGGCGGTACCGCCAACGGGCGGAGCGAATGGTGAAGACCGACCTGGTGCTCGAGGCTATTGCCCGCAAAGAGAACTTGGTGGCTACCGATGAGGACTTGGACAATGAGATCAAGGAGATGGCTACTAGCTTTCAACAAGAGCCGGAGGCCCTAAAGCAGAAGCTGGACGAGGATCAGCTGGAAAGGATCAAATTTAACCTCACCCTTCGCAAAGTGGTGGATTTCTTGGTGGAGCACAGCCAGGTTGAGGAAGCCAAGGATGAGGAGCCCAAAGACCAAGCCAAGGGAGAGGAAATAGGCGTGGCGGCCGCTACGCCGGCTGCCCAGGAGGCGCCGGACGCGGAGGCCGTAGCTCAGGGATAAGAGACCTGAGGCTAAGCGCGCGAGGATAGCAGAGCAAGCTGGTGGTTAATATAATAAGGCGTAAGGAGGCCAATCATGTCGGTTCTGGTTCCCATAGTGGTAGAGCAGACTAGCCGGGGAGAACGAGCTTATGACATCTACTCTCGCCTGCTAAAAGACCGCATTATCTTTCTTGGGAGCGCCATCGACGATCATGTAGCCAACTTAGTAATTGCCCAGCTTCTGTTTCTAGAGGCTGAGGATCCCGAGAAGGACATTTATCTATATATCAACAGCCCCGGTGGCGCCATAACTTCAGGCATGGCTATCTTCGACACCATGCGTTACATTAAACCTGACGTATCCACCATCTGCGTCGGGTTGGCAGCCAGCATGGGGGCGTTTCTTTTGGCAGCTGGAGCCAAGGGGAAGCGGTATGCTCTTCCCCACAGCGAGATTATGATTCACCAGCCTATGGGTGGGACTCAGGGTCAGGCTACTGATATCGAGATCCACGCCCGCCGGATTGTGCAGATTAAGAACACCTTGAACCGGATACTGTCCGAGATTACCGGGAAGCCACTGGAGCAGATTGCGAGGGACACCGACCGGGATCACTTCATGACCGCTGAGGAGGCCAAGGAGTATGGGTTGCTCGATGAGGTGATTGTGAGCCGAAATCTTCCTCACCGGTAAAGGCTGGTAGCGAGGTGAGAAACAATGTATAGGTATACCGACGATAAGGGGCAACTGAAGTGTTCCTTCTGTGGAAAGCTCCAGGATCAGGTAAAGAAGCTGGTGGCCGGACCCGGGGTATATATCTGCGATGAGTGCATTGAGCTATGCAATGAAATCATTGAGGAAGAGCTCAATGAAGACCTCAGCCTGGAAATGAGCGAGATTCCCAAGCCTAGGGAGATTCGCGAGTTCCTGGATCAGTACGTGATCGGCCAGGAACGGGCCAAGAAGTCCCTGGCGGTAGCGGTTTACAATCATTACAAGCGCATCAACTTGAGCTCCAAAATCGAAGATGTAGAGCTGCAAAAATCCAATATCATCATGCTTGGCCCTACTGGCAGCGGCAAGACCCTTTTAGCCCAGACTCTGGCGCGCTTTCTCAATGTTCCTTTTGCCATTGCCGATGCCACATCCCTGACCGAAGCCGGCTACGTGGGTGAGGATGTGGAGAATATCCTCCTCAAGCTCATCCAGGCGGCCGACTATGATGTGGAGAAGGCGGAAAAAGGGATCGTCTACATTGACGAGATTGACAAGATTGCGAGGAAGTCGGAAAACCCTTCCATCACCAGAGACGTATCTGGCGAGGGAGTTCAACAAGCCCTACTCAAAATTTTGGAGGGCACGGTGGCCAGCGTTCCCCCTCAGGGCGGCCGTAAGCACCCGCACCAGGAATTCATCCAATTGGACACCACCAACATCCTGTTTATTTGCGGGGGTGCCTTTGACGGCATCGACAAGATTATCCAGGGGCGGATTGGCAAGAAGGGTATCGGGTTTGGCGCCGAGGTAAGGGGCCGGCAAGATAAGCGGATTGGCGAAATCCTGGCCCAGATCATGCCCCAGGACCTGTTGAAGTACGGGCTTATACCCGAGTTTGTGGGGCGGGTACCCATTATCGTTACCCTAGATGCTCTAGACAAGGAAGCGCTGATGCGCATCTTGGTGGAGCCCAAGAATGCTTTAGCCAAGCAGTATCAGAAGCTATTTGAGCTGGACGGGGTTACTTTGGAGTTTGCCGACGATGCCCTGGAGGCGGTGGCTGAAGAAGCTATACGCCGGGAGACGGGTGCCCGGGGTTTGCGGGCCATCTTGGAAGATGTGATGCTGGATGTCATGTATGAGGTACCCTCCCGAGGCGATGTCACCAAGTGCGTGATTACCAAGGATGTAATTTTACGCAAGGAAGAACCTTTGCTAGTTACCATGGACCGCAAGAAGCGCAAGGAAGAGATCACCGCGTGAATTGAAGTCCGAGACAAATACTCCACGGCATTCCACCCCTGGCTAAATTTAGCTAGGGGTTTATTTTTTACATTGGCGCCACCAGTATAGAAACTAGAATCGAGATCAAGCTAAAACGTGGAAGCCCGGCGAGGCTAAATTGTGAAAACGAGGAGGTATGATATGCAAGACGACCGCATCTCCATTGAACCTTTTCCGGCGCGCAAGGGACAGAACGTTAACATTGCCTACCGCGGCCTGCTGGCCAGGAGCGGGGCGGACCGGGTCTATCTGCACTACGGCCACGACGGTTGGCAATCCCCGGTCACCATCGCCATGAACTGGCAGCCTGATGGCAGCGCCATGGCTACCATCCCTTGCAACGCCCAAAGGGAGATCAACTTCTGTTTCAAGGACAGCGCCAACAATTGGGACAACAACAGCGGCTGGAATTGGAAGTGCGATGTAGTTTAGTGTTTAAGAGGTAAGAATAGGAAAAAAATGAGGATAAAATCACCCCCGAGGGTAATAATAACCCTCGGGGGTGAACTATGTAATGGATGTTGCTGGTAGCATGGGAAGCCTGCTAGGTTTGGTGCAAATCTTCTTTGCCATCGTTATTGGCATGTATTTTTGGAACTTGCTTAAGGGCCAGCAGGGCAACAAGATAGCCATTGAAAAGGAGTCCCATAAGGAGCTAGAGAAGCTGCAGAAGCTTAGAGCCATTAGCCTGAGCGAGCCCCTGTCGGAGAAGACCCGGCCTTCCAAATTTGAAGAAATCATCGGCCAGGAGCAGGGGTTAAAGACCTTGCAAGCAGCCTTATGTGGACCTAATCCCCAGCATGTGATTATCTACGGGCCGCCTGGAGTAGGTAAGACGGCGGCGGCTCGGTTGCTTCTAGAACAAGCCAAGGCCAACTCCCACTCTCCCTTTGGCAGCGAAGCTAAATTCGTGGAGGTGGATGGAGCCACCGCTCGCTTTGATGAGCGTGGAATTGCTGATCCGCTCATTGGTTCGGTACACGATCCCATCTATCAGGGAGCAGGCCCATTGGGAATGGCCGGCATTCCCCAGCCTAAACCGGGCGCAGTGACCAAGGCCCATGGGGGCATTCTCTTTATCGATGAGATCGGCGAGCTTCACCCCATCCAGATCAATAAACTGCTCAAAGTCTTGGAGGACCGGAAAGTAGTCCTGGAGAGCGCATACTACAGCTCCGAGGATACCAATATTCCCAAGCATATTCACGATGTCTTTCAAAATGGCCTCCCGGCCGATTTCCGTTTAGTAGCAGCCACTACCCGAATGCCAGAAGAGATTCCCCCGGCCATCCGCTCGCGCTGCGTGGAAGTCTTCTTCCGGGCTTTGTTGCCGGATGAGATTGCCGTGATTGCTACCAACGCGGCGCGGAAAGTGGATTTTGCCATCAGCGCCGAAGCGCTGGAAGTAATTAAACGCTATGCCACCAACGGCCGGGAGGCCGTCAATATGGTGCAAATCGCTAGTGGCATCGCTATGGGGGAGGGCCGGAAAACCATCTTGTCTGAAGACATCGAGTGGGTAATTAACAGCGGCCAGTATTCGCCCCGGCCGGAACGCAAGATCTTCCCCACTCCCCAAGTAGGTTTGGTCAACGCTTTGGCGGTATACGGTCCCAATATGGGAACCTTGGTGGAGCTGGAGGCCAGCGTCATCCCGGTGCCGCGCGGAAAGGGGCAGTTAGTGGTAACCGGAGTAGTGGAGGAGGAGGAGGTGGGTACCTATGGGGGCCGCCGGGTCCGCCGCAAGAGCTTGGTGAGGGGCTCGGTGGAGAACGTATTGACTGTCCTCCGTCGCCACCTGGACGTTGATCCCCGCGATTGGGACCTCCACCTTAATTTTCCCGGCGGCATACCCATCGACGGACCATCGGCGGGCGTGGCTATAGCTACAGCGGCTTATTCGGCCATAACTTCGAGCTTGGTGGATAACAAGGTGGCTATGACCGGCGAGGTTTCCATTCGGGGGACGGTGCGGGCGGTAGGGGGGATTCTGCCCAAGATCGAAGCTGCCCGCCAAGCGGGGGCACAAAGGGTGCTCATCCCGGCTGAGAACTGGCAGGAACTTTTCCACCGCTATCGGGATATCGAGATCATCCCGGTCAATACTCTAGAAGAGGTCTTGCAGTTAGCTCTCATTTCTGCTCCTCCCCGTCGAATTGCTCGCGAAGCCTAAAGCTAGCCTCGTTTCTCTTAGCAACTCGTTCCTTACTTGCTAAGGGGTAACATTGCAGTTGATGGCCTATAGGCGTAGAATAGTTATTAGATACAAATCTGATGTTTGGATTGCCCACCTGGAGTAGACCATTCCGCCGGTGACATTCAGCTTGGAGGTGAAAGCACATGGCCAAATCAGAAAGGTGGGGATTGAGAGAGATACCGCTCTTGCCTTTAAGAGGGGTTTTGGTTTTTCCTTATATGGTCATTCACCTGGACGTGGGCCGGGAGCGTTCCGTCAATGCCATCGATGAAGCCATGATCCGCGACCGGGAGATCCTGTTGGTGATGCAAAAGGAAGCGCAGACCGATGAGCCGGGCGAAGATGACCTATACCGGGTCGGGACCGTGGCCGAAATTAAGCAGCTGCTAAAGCTCCCGGGCGGCACCCTGCGGGTACTGGTAGAGGGCCTGCGCCGGGCCAAGATCGTCAGTTACCTTGCCTACGACCCGTACATCCGGGTGGAGGTGGAAGAGCAGGAAGAGGATGAGCCCAAGACCCCCGAGATCGAGGCGCTAATGCGCACTCTGGTCGCTAGCTTTGAGAACTATGTCAAGGCTTCCAAGAAAATACCTCCAGAGGCGGTGGTCTCGGTAGTGACTCTGGAGGACCCGGGGCGGCTAGCCGATGTGGTGGCTTCGCACCTCTCCCTAAAGCTGAGCGACCGCCAGGAGCTTTTGGAAGCCATTTCCGTGAAAGAGAGGCTGGAGATTCTCTGCCGCATTCTCTCCCAGGAGATGGAGATCTTGGAATTGGAGCGCAAGATCAACCTGCGGGTGCGCAAGCAGATGGAGAAAACCCAGAAGGAGTACTACCTGCGCGAGCAGATGAAGGCCATCCAAAAGGAACTAGGGGAGAAGGACGAGCGGGCTAGCGAAACCGAGGAGTTACGGCAAAAGATCGCCGAGGCCAAGCTGCCCAAAGAGGTAGAGGAAAAAGCCTTGAAGGAAGTGGAGCGTCTGGAGAAGATGCCGCCCATGGTAGCCGAAGCTACGGTGGTACGCAATTATCTGGATTGGCTGCTATCCTTACCCTGGAATTATCAGACCCGGGATCGGCTGGACATTGCCGCTGCCGAGAAGGTGCTGGATGAGGACCACTACGGCTTGCGGGAAGTGAAGGACCGAATCCTGGAATACCTGGCCATTAGGAAACTGGCCAAGAAGATCAAAGGTCCAATCCTCTGTTTCGTTGGCCCTCCGGGGGTAGGCAAAACCTCGCTGGCAAAGTCCATAGCTCGGGCTATGGACCGCAAGTTTGTGCGCATATCCCTAGGTGGTACCCGGGATGAAGCCGAGATTAGAGGCCACCGGCGCACCTATGTGGGGGCGCTGCCGGGCCGGATCATCCAGGGGATGAAGCAGGCTGGTTCCAAGAACCCGGTATTTTTGCTGGACGAAATTGATAAGCTGGGGACAGATTTTCGTGGCGACCCGGCCTCGGCCCTGCTGGAAGTCTTGGATCCGGAGCAAAACCATATGTTTAGCGACCACTATATTGAGTCGCCCTTTGATCTGTCCAAGGTATTGTTTATTACTACTGCTAACGTGGAGTACTCTATACCTCGGCCGCTCCTCGACCGCATGGAAGTCATCCGCCTTCCCGGCTATACCGAGGAGGAGAAGGTAAAGATTGCCGAACTGCACTTGATACCCAAGCAGATCAAGGAGCACGGGCTGAAGCCTAGCCAGCTTTCCATTTCCGAAAACGCCATTCGCAAGATCATTCGCGAATACACTCGGGAGGCTGGAGTCAGGAACCTGGAGCGGGAGATTGCCGCCATCTGCCGCAAGACCGCCCGGGATATTGTGGCCAAGAAGATCAAATCCCAAAAGGTAACCGCCAGCACGGTGGAGGTGCTATTGGGCGCTCCCCGCTACCGTCTGGGTCTGGCCGAGGAAGCTGATCAGGTGGGCGTGGCCACCGGCTTAGCAGTAACTGAAGCGGGCGGCGATATTCTTAGCGTGGAAGTGACGGTGGTTCCCGGTAAAGGCGGGTTCACCTTGACTGGCAAACTGGGCGATGTCATGAAGGAATCGGCTCAGGCTGGCCTAAGCTACGTTCGCTCGCGGGCGGACCAGCTGGGCATCGACAAGAACTTCCATGAAAAAAACGATATCCATATCCATGTTCCTGAAGGGGCTATCCCTAAAGATGGACCTTCGGCGGGTATAACCATGGCCTGTGCCCTGACGTCGGCCTTGACCGGGCGGCCGGTGCGGCGGGATACAGCCATGACCGGAGAGATTACTTTGCGCGGCCGGGTTCTGTCGGTAGGCGGCATCAAGGAGAAAGTGCTGGCTGCCCACCGGGCGGGAGCCAAGGTGGTCATCCTTCCCAAGGACAACAGCAAAAACCTGGAGGAAGTTCCGGCCAACATCAAGCGCAAGCTCAAGTTTGTCCTGGTGGAGCATATGGATGAAGTGATAGCCAATGCCCTTTACCCTGAGCCCAGCCAGGAGGAAGCTGACCGGGAGCGGGAACCTGCTTCTGCCCAGGGAGCAGAAATGGTCCAGCCCCAGCTGTAGGAACCTGCTGCCGGCTATGGAAGACTACCAACGCAAGCTACCTGGGATGGCTAAAGATTTTTTAAAAAGGGTCTTGTATTTTTTGATGGGTGAGAGGACGGGGGCTAGCCGCCCCCTCCTGCTCGATTCTACTTAGGGCCGGCCGCCCAGCTGGTTGATGAGCTCAGCAAACTTGGCATTTAGAGTTATGGAGTGCCGCGAAAATTCTAGGAACATATCCTTAACGGCGGGATCGCGAACCTGGGTTGCCATGGTGAGGTAACCCGCTGCCGCCAATCTGCTCTCTCTTTCAGCATCGGCCAACATTTCAACGTCGGTGATATCGGCCATGCTTTGTCCCTCCTGTCAATCTTTTCTGGCTAGGCGGTCGTAGTGTTGCTGCATCAGATTGACCGAACGATCTACCAACTTTTGCTCGTCCCGAAATAGGTTTTTCACCCGGGGATCGTTGGCGATTTCGGCGTACAGAGAACATTTCTTTGACGTTACTTTGGCTTCTTCTATGGCTTGGCGCAGGAATTCGCGGTCTGTAATTATGGATGCCAGCTCTTGAGTAACTTCCATTTCCTTCACCTCATTCCTAGAATATCTCCAAAGGGATATTCTATACAGGAAATTTCCGGTCCCCTGAGGGGGGGCAAGAAGGAACCGTCCTTCCAGGTGGCGAATCTTGGGCCCAAGTCGAAGCGGGTGTGGTAAAATAGATGTAACTGATAACGAGGTGATGGATTTGTTGCTTGGGGAAAACCTGGTGGGCGAGTTGCTGGACGGTAACCGTCGCGCCTTGGCTCGGGTCATATCTTTGGTTGAAAACGATGCCCCCGAAAAGGAAAGGATCCTGGCCCAACTTTTTCCTCATACTGGGCGGGCCCATTATGTTGGTTTTACCGGAGCTCCTGGGGCCGGAAAGAGCTCCCTGGTTGATAAATTCACCAGCCATGTTCGCAAATTAGGCCTCACCGTGGGCATAGTGGCTATTGATCCCAGCAGTCCCTTCACCGGAGGTGCGCTTTTGGGGGACCGCATCCGTATGCAGGAACACGCCCTGGATGAGGGAGTCTTCATTCGTAGCATGGGTACTCGCGGCAGCCTAGGGGGGTTGGCCCGGAGTACCAAGCAGGTGATGAAGGTCTTGGATGCTTTCGGCAAGGACCTGGTGCTGGTGGAGACGGTGGGGGTAGGCCAGTCAGAGCTGGATGTGGCGCGAGCTGCTGACACCACGGTGGTAATCCTTACTCCGGCTTCGGGCGATGCCATCCAGACCCTCAAAGCCGGGATCATGGAAATCGCCGACATCTTTGTTGTCAACAAGAACGATCTTCCTGGCGCTCAGGAGATGGTGCGCGATATCAACGCGATGCTGGACCTCGCCCCCAAGCGGGATTGGCGCCCGCCGGTTGTTGCTACCAATGCTTTGGCGGGAGAAGGTATCGACGAGCTGTACTCGGCGGTGGAGAAGCATTGGCAGTTCCTCAAGCAAGACGGCCGGGGCGAGCAGTTACGGCAGGAGCGCCTGCAGCAGGAGGTGCTGGAGACGGCGGTTGGGGAGCTGCGGGAGCAGCTGTTTCGGGGCCTTGCGGTGGAACCCGAGCTACAAGATTTGCTCAACCGGGTAGGCCAAAGGGAAATTGACCCTTATACCGCCGCCAAGGAGGTTCTCGTCCACGCCGGCCTTGGTAACAGGAGCCGCTAGCTGGTATCAGGGTTAGCCCAGCCGGTTTAGTCGCTGGAAGCCCAGTCGTAGTGGACCAATTGGTTGGAGTGCCCAGGGGCTAAGGCCGCTACGGCAAAATATGTTTTTTCAGAGGGGGATTATTGACTATGGAGCTCATGGAGGCTATTGCTAAGCGCAAGAGCATTCGTAAGTATACTACCGACCCGGTTGACAATCGCCTGCTACATAAAGTCCTGGAGGCGGCGCGGCTGGCACCTTCCTGGAAGAACGGTCAGTGCTGGCGTCTAGTGGTGGTGAGGGATCCGGCTCGCCGGCAACAGTTGGCGGAGGCTTTGCCTGAAACCAATCCATGTCGGAAAGCCTTTGCCGATGCTCCCGTAGTCATTGCTTTATTGGCCGACCCTTCCGAATCCGAAGTCTACGAAGGTCGGGTTTACTACATGTTGGATGCGGGTTTAGCCATGGAGCACTTGATGCTGGCTGCCTGCGAGGAGGGCTTGGGCACCTGCTGGGTGGGCCTCTTCCGGGAAGAAGTGGTGCGCAAAACGCTCAACCTGCCTGATCACATTAAAGTGGTGGCGCTGACTCCTCTAGGCTATCCGGCCAAGGAACCTTCACCCCGGCCGCGCAAGGCCATGGAAGAAATCGTCTTTAGCGAGACCTGGGGCCAGAAACCCGAGGAGCTGCTGTAGCTTCAAAGGTGCCCGGCAACAAGCAGCCTGGTGCTTTCCGGGCGCTTGTTCCCTAAGTGAAGACATCCTAGGCATGAGCTAGCCTTTTCCTAGGCTTGGGCACCTCGCGCCCCAGCATGGTTACAAACCCTTGACACTAGCATCTGATCTACCTAATATTAGGTAGGTTAATTAATTAGTAACTAAATAGTTAGGCTACCTAACCAAACAGAATCAATAAAGGGGTTAACAAATGGATGGTAAACAAAAACAGGTGGCGCGGAATTTGATGGAGGCCTTTTTGCGCTTCAAAAGGCTTAACTGGAAGCAGAGTCCAATAGCGGGCTTAAGACCTAGCGAAATAATGGTTCTTTATTGCATCCAGCACAAGGCCACTGATGCCAGCGGGATCAGGATTTCCGAGATCAGCAGCACCCTAAGGGTAACATCTCCGACCATCACCCAGCTGATAAACGATCTAGAAGCGAAGGGGTATGTGGATAGGACCACCGACAAGGAGGATCGGCGGGCAGTTCGTGTCCGGCTCACAGATGCGGGGGAGAAGGCGATCAGGAAGGCCTCTGATGCTTTTTTGAGCCTGTTTGTCGGGCTGGTGGAATACCTGGGGGAAAAGGACAGCAATTTGTTGGCGGAGCTTTTGTCACGAGTGTTCGTTTACTTTAACGAAGTCAGGCAGCGACCCTTATAGTTGCCTTGGGGTTGTGGGAGGAAGATGACCGTGATCAAGCTCTCAAGATTTCTAAAGCCATATTCAATCCCTATAGCCTGCATTCTGGTATTAGTTTTCTTCCAGTCGATGGCCGATCTTTACCTTCCTACCTTGATGGCGGACATAGTTGACACCGGTATAGTTAGGGGAGATGTTAATTACATCATCAGGGTTGGCGGCCTGATGCTGGGGGTGGCCTTGGCCGGTAGCATTTGCGCAGTTTCAGCCGGGTTTTTGTCTGCGCGCGTCTCTTCGGGTTTTGGCAAACTTTTGCGGGCCAAGGTCTTCACCCAGGTAGAGCGCTTTTCGCTCAATGAGTTTAACCGAATCAGCACCCCGTCCCTTATTACCAGGACCACCAATGATATTACCCAAGTGCAGATGGTCACCCTAATGATGTTGCGCATGTTCGTGGCCGCGCCGATTATGTGCATCGGTGGGGTGATCATGGCGGTTTCCAAGGACGCCAAGCTTTCCTGGGTTCTAGTCGTTGCTGTCCCAGTACTGGCAGCTGCTATTATAGTCATTGCCACCAGAACCCTGCCCCTGTTTCGGGCCATGCAAGCCAAAATCGACAAGATCAACCTGGTGTTGCGAGAAAACCTAACCGGCATCAGGGTGATCCGCGCCTTTAACCGGGTTGATTACGAGAAGCGACGTTTTGATGCCGCCAACCAGGAACTGACTTCCACTGCTATCCGGGTAAATCGCATCATGG